>NZ_JBNNVP010000044.1:0-51912 GCF_050280605.1 Pseudomonas sp. NPDC089918
CCCCGTTTGAGTGCGTAGCACTCACAAAATTTTTGGTACATCAGAGATTTGGGGACTGCTTCGCAGCCCAACGGGGGCAAGCCCCCTCGCCACAGCTCGCTCCCACAGGGGTTTCGCGTTGTCTTGTCGGGCGAGGCTTGCCCACGAAGCTTTTTTGTTCGAAACTCCGCACCTCGCCCCCGCGGCGACCCTGGATCAGCAGACAGGGCAACACTGAGCTGGCAACCCTGAACCCAACTTTCAGAGGAGCCGGCCAACATGCCTGCGACCCGTACCTGGTTAAAAAATCCCCTCGCCATTTTCACGGCCAACGCGCTCGATGCCCGTGGCGGTCTGGTTGTGCAAGGCGGCTTGATCGTCGAAGTGCTCGCCGCCGGTCAACAACCCTCCGCGCCCTGTGACCACGTTTTCGATGCGCGCGAACACGTGATCCTGCCGGGGCTGATCAACACCCATCACCACTTCTATCAAACCCTGACCCGTGCCTGGGCTCCGGTGGTTAATCAGCCGTTGTTCCCGTGGCTGAAAACCCTCTATCCGGTCTGGGCTCGTCTCACCCCTGAAAAACTCGCCCTCGCCACCAAAGTCGCATTGGCCGAGTTGCTGCTGTCCGGTTGCACCACCGCGGCCGATCACCATTACCTGTTTCCTGAAGGCCTGGAAAATGCGATCGACGTGCAGGTCGAGAGCGTCCGCGAACTGGGCATGCGCGCCATGCTCACTCGCGGTTCGATGAGCCTCGGTGAAAAAGACGGCGGCCTGCCACCGCAGCAGACCGTCCAGGAAGGTGAAGTGATCCTCGATGACAGCCAACGCTTGATTGCCGCATACCACGAGCGCGGTGATGGGGCGCAGATTCAAATCGCCCTGGCACCGTGTTCACCGTTCTCGGTGACCCCGGAAATCATGTCCGCCAGCGCCGAACTGGCGAACACCCTCGACGTGCGCCTGCACACGCACCTGGCGGAAACCCTCGACGAAGAAGACTTCTGCCTGCAACGTTTCGGCCTGCGTACCGTTGATTACCTGGACAGCGTCGGCTGGCTCGGGCCGCGTACCTGGCTGGCCCATGGCATTCATTTCAACCCCGACGAAATCACCCGTCTCGGCGCGGCCGGCACCGGCATTTGCCATTGCCCGAGCTCGAACATGCGCCTGGCCTCCGGCATTTGCCCGACGCTGGACCTGACCGCTGCGGGTGCGCTGCTGGGGCTGGGCGTTGACGGTTCAGCGTCCAACGATGCGTCGAACATGATCCTCGAAACCCGTCAGGCGCTGTACATCCAGCGGCTGCGCTATGGCGCAGAAAAAATCACACCGGAGTTGGTACTGGGCTGGGCGACCAAGGGTTCGGCAAGTTTGCTCGGGCGCACCGATATCGGTGAACTGGCGGTGGGCAAGCAGGCGGATCTGGCGCTGTTCAAACTGGATGAACTGCGCTTCTCCGGCAGCCATGATCCGGTGTCGGCGCTGCTGCTGTGCGGCGCGGATCGGGCGGACCGGGTGATGGTCGGCGGAAAGTGGCGGGTGATCGACGGTCAGGTTGAGGGGCTGGACCTGAAAGGGTTGATTGCCGATCACAGCCAGGCCGCTCGGCAGTTGATCGCCGGAGTCTAAGTCGACGTAGACCTATTGTGGGAGCGAGCCTGCTCGCGATGAGGCCATGTCATTCAACATTGATGTTGAATGTTAGTCCGCTATCGCGAGCAGGCTCGCTCCCACAGTTTTGTGTGAGGCGCCCGCACCAGTGGATGGCGTGGACTCGAGACGGCGCACCGGGATGGTTCTGTGGTGGTCGTCAGGGCCTCTTCGCGGGCAAGCTTGCTCCTACAGGATTTGCGCAGGTCAAGTGGGAGCGGGCTTGCCCGCGATGGCCGTTACGCGATTTCGATCCATTTGTTGTCCTGTTGGTCAGCAATTTGCATTGCCCTCCTCCATCTCACAACAAAATGGAGTTCCCGTTCATGCATAAACGTCCGTTGAAGCAGCTACTTTGTGCTGTCGCCGCAGCCATCGGTCTGAGCGCCAGCCTGACCGCCAGTGCTGCCGACCCGCTGAAAGTCGGCTTCGTCTATATCGGCCCGATCGGTGACCACGGCTGGACGTATCAGCATGAACAGGGACGCAAGGCGCTGACAGAAAAGTTCGGCGAGCAGATCACCACCAACTACGTGGAGAACGTCGCCGAGGGCGCCGATGCCGAGCGGGTGATCCGCAACATGGCCAAGGACAAGTACGACCTGATTTTCACCACGTCTTTCGGCTACATGAACCCGACCCTGAAAGTCGCCAAGCAATTTCCCAAGGTGACCTTCGAACATGCCACCGGCTACAAGCAGGACAAGAACCTCGGCACTTACCTGGCACGTACTTATGAAGGCCGCTACGTCGGCGGTTTTCTCGCGGCGAAGATGACCAAGACCAAGAAAGTCGGCTACGTCGCCTCGTTCCCGATCCCGGAAGTGATCCGCGACATCAACGCCATTCAACTGGCCCTGAACAAGTACAACCCGGGCACCGAGATCAAAGTGGTGTGGGTCAATTCCTGGTTCGACCCGGGCAAGGAAGCCGACGCCGCCAATGCGCTGATCGACCAGGGCGTGGACGTAGTGTTCCAGCACACCGACAGCCCGGCACCGATCCAGGCGGCCGAACGGCGTGGCGTGTATGCCGTCGGTTATGCATCGGACATGGCGCACTTCGGGCCGAAAGCGGTGCTGACGTCTATCGTCAACGACTGGGGGCCGCATTACATTCAGGCGACTCAAAGCGTGCTCGATCACACGTGGAAATCCCAGGATTACTGGGGCGGTCTGAAGGAAGGCACGGTTGAGCTGCCGATCAGCGACCTGGTGCCGCCTGCGGTAAAAACCGAAGCCGAGCAGATCATTGCCGACATCAAGAGCGGTGCCCTGCATCCGTTCACCGGGCCGATCAAGGATCAGGCCGGCGTGGAGAAAATCCCGGCGGGCGCGACGGCAACCAATGCGCAGCTGGCGTCGATGAACTACTACGTCGAAGGCATGAAGGCCGAGATACCGAAGTAATTCCGGCGCGAACACAAAACCCTGTGGGAGCAGGTCTGTGGCGAGGGGGCTTGCCCCCGTTTGAGTGCGTAGCACTCACAAGATCTTTGGTACATCAGAGATTTTGGGGCTGCTTCGCAGCCCAACGGAGGCAAGCCCCCTCGCCACAGGCTCGCTCCCACATTGGATTTTCAGCGTTTTCAAGGACTGCGCATGAACCAACTCCCGATCATCGACATCAGCCCGCTCTACAACGCTGATCAAAACGCCTGGCAATCCATCGCCACACAAATCGACCATGCCTGCCGCGAATGGGGCTTTTTCTATATCAAGGGCCACCCGATCGCCCCGTCGCGTATCGCCGCCGTGCTCGAGCATGCCCAACGTTTCTTCGCCCTACCCGCCGCCGAAAAACTCAAGATCGACATCACCCAAACCCGCCACCACCGCGGCTATGGCGCCATCGCCACCGAGCAACTCGACCCGAGTAAACCCAGCGACCTGAAAGAAACCTTCGACATGGGCCTGCACCTGCCGGCCGATCATCCCGAGGTGATTGCAGGAAAACCTTTGCGCGGGCCTAACCGTCATCCGTCGTTGCCCGGTTGGGAATCGCTGATGGAGCAACACTACGTCGACATGCAGGCGCTCGCTCAAACCCTGTTGCGGGCCATGACTCTGGCATTGGGCATCGAGCGCGATTTCTTCGATAGCCGTTTCAAAGAACCGGTCAGCGTGCTGCGGATGATTCATTACCCGCCGCGCCACACTGCCAGCACCGAAGATCAGCAAGGTGCCGGCGCTCACACCGATTACGGCTGCATCACCCTGCTTTATCAGGATGCCGCTGGCGGACTGCAAGTGCGCAATGTGCAGGGCGAATGGATCGATGCGCCGCCGATTGAAGGCACGTTCGTGGTCAACCTCGGCGACATGATGGCGCGCTGGAGCAACGACCGTTACCTGTCGACGCCGCACCGGGTAATCAGCCCGTTGGGAGTGGATCGTTACTCGATGCCGTTCTTTGCCGAACCGCACCCCGATACACCTATCGAATGCCTGCCCGGCTGCCAGGATGAACGGCATCCGGCGAAATATCCTGCCACCACCTGCGCCGAGTTCCTGCTGTCGCGCTTCGCCGACACCTACGCCTATCGACGGCAACAGGAAGCCGTGTAATGAACCGGCTGGTCAGGTTTTGCTCATTGTTTCTGCGGGCATCTGTAGAATGCCCTCATTGCACCTGATGAGATTTCAAAAATGTACGACTGGCTGAACGCTCTGCCCAAGGCAGAATTGCACTTGCACCTGGAAGGTTCGCTGGAGCCTGAGCTGCTGTTCGCCCTGGCCGAACGCAACAAGATCGCCCTGCCGTGGAGCGACGTTGAAACGCTGCGCAAGGCTTACGCCTTCAATAACCTGCAAGAGTTTCTCGACCTGTATTACCAGGGCGCCGATGTGTTGCGCACGTCTCAGGATTTCTACGACCTGACCTGGGCCTACCTGTTGCGCTGCAAGGCGCAGAACGTGATTCACACCGAACCGTTCTTTGACCCGCAAACCCACACCGACCGTGGCATCCCGTTCGAAGTAGTGCTCAACGGCATCGCCGCCGCACTGAAGGATGGCGAGCAGCAACTGGGCATCACCAGCGGTTTGATCCTCAGTTTCCTGCGTCACTTGAGCGAAGACGAAGCGCAGAAAACCCTCGACCAGGCGCTGCCGTTCCGCGATGCGTTTGTCGCCGTGGGCCTGGACAGTTCGGAGATGGGCCACCCGCCGAGCAAGTTCCAGCGGGTGTTCGATCGTGCACGCAGCGAAGGATTCCTGACCGTGGCCCACGCCGGTGAAGAAGGCCCGCCCGAGTACATCTGGGAAGCCCTCGACCTGCTGAAAATCCAGCGCATCGACCATGGCGTGCGCGCCATCGAAGACGAGCGCTTGATGCAGCGGATCATCGACGAGCAGATCCCGCTGACCGTGTGCCCGTTGTCGAACACCAAACTCTGCGTGTTCGATCACATGTCCCAGCACAACATCCTCGACATGCTCGAGCGCGGTGTGAAAGTCACGGTGAACTCCGATGACCCGGCCTACTTCGGCGGGTATGTCACCGAGAACTTCCACGCGCTGTACACCGATCTGGGCATGACCCAGGATCAGGCCAAGCGCCTGGCGCAGAACAGCCTGGATGCGCGGTTGGTGAAACCGTAAGGTTCACCCAATGAACCTGTGGGAGCGAGCCTGCTCGCGATAGCGGAATGACATTCAACATTGACGCTGAATGTCATGGCCCCATCGCGAGCAGGCTCGCTCCCACAGGTTGATCTGTACCCAAAAAGTTGGACACCCATCCTGATTTTGGGGTCAGATCAGGTTCGGTGATTACCTGACGATCACCGGCTCACTCAACTCTTCCAACGTCTTGCCCCGGGTCTCCATCCCGAACATCCACACCACCCCCGCCGCAATCGCAAAACACATCGCCCCCAGCGCAAACACCCCGCCCTGCCCGGTCATCGGGAACACTAGCCCGGTCACCAACGGCCCGAGCAACGACCCCACGCGGCCGATGGCTGACGCGAACCCCGAACCCGTGGCGCGTGCCGACGTCGGGTACAACTCAGGGGTGTAGGTGTAGAGCACCGCCCACATGCCGAACAGAAAGAACTGCATCAGCAGCCCCGAGGTAATCAACAGACTGACGTTGCCGCCGAACACTGCACTCTGGCCATAAAGAAACGCCATGACGCCACCGCCGAGCAATGTCACGACGCACACCGGTTTACGCCCCCAACGCTCCACCAGCCAGGCGGCCATGAGGAAACCGGGAATCCCGCCGAGGGAAATCAGCACCGTGTAATACACCGATTGAGTCACCGCGAAACCCGATTGTTGCAACAGCGCACTGAGCCAGGACGTCAGGCCATAGAAACCCAGCAAGGCGAAGAACCACACGCTCCAGATCATCATCGTGCGCTGGCGATACTGCGGCGACCAGATCTCCCCTAGCGCAGAGAAGAAAGTGCCCGGTTGACTCGCCACCCGGGGCAGACGAATCGGTTCAGGCAAATCCGCACGGCCCAATGAAGCCCGGACTCGATCTTCGATGCCGAGCAAGACCTTATCCGCCGCGTCATGATGTCCGGCTTGCTCCAGCCAGCGCGGTGACTCGGGAATGAAAAAACGAATCGCCAGGACGAACACCGCCGGCACCGCTAACACCAGAAAGATGTCGCGCCAGCCAATCACCGGCAACAGGAAGTACGACAGCACCCCGGCCGCCACGAAGCCGAGCGGCCAAAAACCATCCATCAACGCGATGTAACGCCCACGTCGCTTTGCCGGAATCAGCTCCGACAGCATCGACTGAGCAATCGGAAACTCCATGCCCATGCCGATCCCCAGCAGGATTCGGAACAGCGTCAGCGTTTCAACGTTTTGCGCCGTGGAACACAGGTAACTGGCGATGCCCCACAGCACAATGCTCCACTGGAACACTGGTTTGCGCCCGAAGCGGTCGGCCAGCATGCCCGACAGCGATGCGCCCAGAACCATGCCGAAAAAACTCGAACTGGCCAGCAACCCGGCCTGCGCCGTGCTCAGGCCAAACTCGGTTTTGATCGAGCCGAGCAGAAAGGTCATCATCGCCAGGTCCATGGAGTCGAAGAAAAACGCCAGGGCAATGATGATGAAAATGATGCGGTGATAACCGCTGATGGGCAGCCGTTCCAATCGTTCTGCCGCGCTGAAGCTTCGTGTGTCCATGCCACATTCCCCCAATCCTGAAAGTCCCCGGATCGAGTGTGCGCGATAGCGGCTGGGGATTATTGCTAAATGCGACCTGTCCACAGCTCTGAACGACGCCTGAAACAAATCCCGGACGTCGCACCTCAATGACTCTAAAGCGCCATTTCCAGTTCGGTTTCCTTGGCGAAGCGATGGATTTCCTGTTGCCCCAAAGCGGTGATCTGCAACGCTCGCGAATCGTTGGGCAGGCTCAACCAGCCCGATTGCATGAACAGCTGCAACAACGCCGCGCCCAATGAACCGCCCATGTGCGGGCGTCTTTCGCTCCAGTCCGGGCAAGCGCAGGCGACTCTGCTGTTGCGATGAGCCAGCGCCTGGATGAACACACCGCGCGTTGCCAATTGTGTGGCGCCCTTGTGAGTGATCATGACCCGCTGATCGAATTGCTCGATCCAGCCCGCATCCAGCAGGCGCTGGTAGAGGTCGGCGGCCAGGGTGCCGCCCAGATGGTCGTCGCAGAGCCTGGCCCGCAGCAATGACGAAGGCGCCGCCTGAGGTTTGGCGATAGGGCTGGTGCGTTTGAAAACCTCTGGAATGTCCCGAGGCGCGCTGGCCAGGGTCGCGCTGGCCAGGGCCTCTATCGCGGCGCCGACTTCGGGCGCGGCAAGCCGGAAAAACCGTTTGCGGCCACGGGTTTCGACTTTCAACAGACCTCCGGCGGACAAACGCCCTAAATGCGCACTGGCCGAAGACGGCGACAGGCCGGCCAGCAACGCCAGCTCTTCGGTTTGCCGCGCCGAGCCGTCCATCAAGGCCCACATCATTGCGCTGCGCTTGGGGTCAGCCAGCAATGTGGCGATCTGGCTGATGCAAGGTGCATGTTCCATGTATTCACTCCCTGTTGAATCGTTTCGTCTACTGCTCAGAGACATCTTGACCAGTAATGTGTCGTCGGCCAAGACGCGAAAACCGCCATGGACCGGGCAAAGCCACCCACTCACCCAAGCCATTGCTTCGTGGGTGCAACGAAGGTCCGGTGATGACCATCGGGTATGACCGAATCGAACCTGGACTCGCCATTGCGAGGTCGACGGTGCGTACATGAGGCGGGCGCTAGTATAAGCGGGTTAACCGCTGGTTCCTGCCCTTGGGAATCCATTGGTGGTGATAGTTCCTGACAGAAATTTCGCTATTTGCCTGCGACTAATGATCGACACCCGAAATCGTCGGAAATTGACTGCTTATTCGAGCGCATCGGCTGGCAAGCATTTCCCGCAAAAGGTTCACCGGCTTACTCAATTGTGCGCGATGGGCGCACAGCAAATTCAGCGGTGCACGCTCACAGAGCAGCTCCGGCATCAGCACTTTCAGCCGACCGGCCAGCACATCGGCGGCGACATCAAGCCAGGACTTATACGCAATCCCCGCCCCCGCGACGGCCCACAGACGCACAACATCGGCGTCGTCACTGAAGCGATCGCCACTGACCGTCAGGCTCACTTCGCGTTTGCCATCGTGGAAACTCCAGTGATCGTGAACCCGACTGCCGAGCATGAACAACAGGCAGTTGTGCTGAGCCAATTGCTCCAGATACCGAGGTTCGCCATGCCGGGCCAGGTAACTCGGCGCCGCGCAGAGTACACGACGGTTCTGTGGGGCGATGGGCAACGCCACCAGGCTCGAGTCTTCCGGCTCGCCATACCGCAGGGCAATGTCCACCGGTTGGCGAAACAGGTCGGCGATGCGGTCACCCAGCAGCAACCGTACCGTGAGCTTCGGATGCTCGCACTGAAACTCGTCGAGCCATGGCAACAGCAGGTTGCGACCGAAATCCGAAGGCGCCGACAACTGCAAAACCCCGCTGACCTGATCCTGCCCGCTGGCCAGCAAGCGGCGGCCCTCATCGAGATTGCTCAAGGCTGCCCGGGCGTATTCCAGAAAACCTTCGCCTTCCGCGGTCAGGCGCAGGCTACGGGTAGAACGGGCGAGCAAGCGGGCGCCGAGTTGCTGTTCGATGCGCTTCAACGCCGCACTGGCCACCGCCGCCGACATATCCATCACCCGCGCCGCCGCCGACAGGCTGCCCAGGTCTGCAGCCCGAACGAACAACTGCAAGTCATCGAAACGCAACATCGTCAGCCTCGATTATCAAAAAAATATTGAAAGAGACTGCTCTTTTAGCGGGTTTTATCTTGCCGGAAAATAACCAATCATCTGCCCCATCGAAATTATTCCCTCTCAGGAACCCACATGAAAGCCATCGCCTACTACGACTCCCTGCCCATCAGCGACGAAAAATCCCTGCAAGACATCGAACTGCCAGAACCTGTCGCCGGCCCGCGCGACCTGTTGGTGGAGGTCAAAGCCATCTCGGTCAACCCGGTGGACACCAAGGTTCGCCAGAACGTCCAGCCTGAAGGTGGCGCGGCAAAGGTGCTGGGCTGGGACGTGGCCGGAGTGGTCAAGGCAGTCGGCAGCGAAGTGACCTTGTTCAAGGTTGGCGACAAGGTGTTCTACGCCGGCTCCATCGCCCGTGCCGGCGGCAATAGCGAGTTGCATGTGGTGGACGAGCGAATCGTCGGCCATATGCCGAAGACCCTCGGTTTCGCCGAAGCTGCCGCCCTGCCGCTGACCGCCATCACCGCGTGGGAATTGCTGTTCGAACGCCTGCAAGTACGCGAAGGCAAAACCGATGAAGGCCAGAGCCTGCTGATCGTCGGTGCCGCTGGCGGTGTGGGTTCGATCCTCACGCAATTGGCCAGCCAGCTCACCGGACTGAAGGTCATCGGCACCGCTTCCCGTGCACAAACCCAGGGCTGGGTGCGTGACCTGGGCGCCGATCAGGTGATCGATCATAGCCAGCCGCTGAGCGAAGAACTCAAACGTGCCGGGTTCGAGCAGGTGACCCACGTCGCCAGCCTGACCCAGACCGATCAACATCTGGATCAATTGGTGGAGGCGTTGGCGCCGCAAGGCAAACTGGCGCTGATCGATGATCCGAAGTCGCTGGACGTGACCAAGCTCAAGCGCAAGAGCCTGTCGCTGCACTGGGAGTTCATGTACACCCGCTCGCTGTTCGAAACCGCAGACATGATCGAGCAGCACAACCTCCTCAACCGCGTCGCCGGGCTGATCGATGCGGGCACGCTGAAAACCACGGTCGGCGAGCACTTCGGGACCATCAACGCGGCCAACCTGCGGCGTGCCCATGCTCTGCTGGAGAGCGGCAAGTCCAAGGGCAAAATTGTGCTTGAAGGGTTCTGAAGAGTAGGAGCTGCCGAAGGCTGCGATCTTTTGATTTTGCTTTTAAAAACACAAGATCAAAAGATCGCAGCCTTGGGCAGTGCCTACAGAGGATGGTGATTTTTTGCCGTCAGTCAGAGAATTGACCGTTGTCACAATTGCGATCGTATTCAGGTCTACAATCGAAAACTCTGCGAACAACCAATTAGTGATGTCTTTTACGAGACGTCTTTTATGAGAGGAGATCAGCAATGAAGATCCTGATAAAAGAATTGGCAACATCCCGCTGGCAGGTCCGCCTGGATCAACACGCTGTGACGTTCCGCAGTGAGGCCGAAGCCCTGGCCTTCACTAAAACGCTTGAAGCGCGCTTGCACGCGCCCCATCAGATTCCCGACCGTCAGCATCGCGCTGCTGGCTGAGTCCGTCCTCAGACCTGGGCTTGCGTCAGCGCCCGGGCATTTTGCAAACGTCGGGTGAGCGTCGCCGCGCTCACCACCAGAATCCCGCACAGGCTGATGACCATGGCCATGGGCATGGCGCTGCCATCGTGTAAAACACCCACCAATGCTGCGGCCCCGGCGGCAACGCTGAACTGCAGGCAACCGAGCATCGCCGAGGCACTGCCCGCCCGCGCGCCCTGCCCGTTCATGGCGCAGGCCGAGGCGTTGGGCACAATACAACCCAGGCTGGCGATGCAGAGGAAAAGCGGAATCAGCAACGGCCACAACTGCTCGGTGTGCAACGCGCTGACCGCCAACAGGGCCAAACCGCCCGCCAGATAGAGCCAGACAGTACGCGCCAGTAAAAAGGCCGGGCCGCGCTTGGCCAGCATCCGGGCATTGACCTGGGCCACCAGAATGAAACCCGCCGCGTTAATGCCGAACAGCCAGCCAAAATGCTCGGCTGGCACGCCATAGAGTTTGATGAAGACGAACGGTGAACCGGCGATGTAGGCAAACATCCCGGCGATGGCGACACCGCCGGTCAGGGCATGGCCGAGGAAGATCGGGTCCGCCAGTAACCGACCGTACTGACGCAGCGCGCCCGACAACGGTTGGCGCGGCACATGGGCCGGCAGACTTTCCGGCAGCCCCAGGGCGACTGCCAACCCTGCCAACGCACTGAAACCGGTCAGCACCAGAAAGATCGATTGCCAGCCCGTCGTGTTGACCAGCAACCCGCCCAGCATCGGCGCAAGAATCGGCGCCAGGCCCATCACCAGCATCAACTGCGAAAAGACCTTCGCCGAACCCACCGCATCGCATTTATCGCTGACCACCGCCCGCGAAATCACCATGCCCGCGCACCCGCCCAGCGCCTGGACGAAACGTGCGCCAATCAGCCATTCCAGGGTCGGCGCATAAGCACAGGCCAACGAAGCGGCGGTGAACAAGCCGACACCTGTCAGCAAGGGAATCCGTCGCCCAAAGCGATCGGCCACCGGGCCGTACGCCAGTTGACCAATGGACAGGCCAAGGAAATAGGCCGCCAGGGTCAGTTGAACGTGTTTTTCGTCGGTGCCGAAAGCGAGCGCCATCGCCGGGAATGCCGGCAGATAGAAATCGATCGCCAGCGGACCGAAAGCGCTCAAGGCGCCGAGAATCAGGATTGTGCGAAAGTTCATCAGGCGTCCAGATTAGACAGGGATCGGCAGGCCGACAGTCTAGCCTTGCGTGGACGCCTTGAACATTCCGTTAGGTCGCTAACTATTAAAAAACTCAGGCCAATTTGACGCCATAGCCCTCTTCGCTGATCGCGGCGATCACCTGATCGGCCGTCAGCGCACTTTCAACGCCGACTTCTTTTGCCGCCAGATCAATGCGCACACTGGCCGCGGGATCCTTGGCTTGCAGCGCCTGAGTGATGGCCTTGACGCAATGACCGCAGGACATGCCTTCAACATTGAACACTTGCATGGGACAACTCCTTGAATGAAGCCCTTTAATGAGGGGTGCAGGCAGTCTCGAGCTTGCCACCATGGCAAGGTCAAGTTCTCAAGCAAGCTGCCGGGCTGGCAATCGGCGTCGTGCTCGGCCAAGCTGCGTCCATCTATGACTCGACATCAGGAGATTCAGCCATGCGCTGGTCAGCTCTCAGCCTGTTTGGCTTCCTCAGCCTATTTGCCGCGACACCTTCGGTTCAAGCCGCCGGGGAGGACTACGGCGTGCTGATCATTTCCCGCGAGCGCCTGGAGGTTTCGACTTCCTGCGAGATCGGCGTGTACATCCAGGATCAGCTATCGGCGCGACTGTTCCAGGAACAGAGCACCTCGTTCAACCTGCCGCCGGGCAATGTGTCCCTGCGCCTCAAGCTGCTGCCGGGACAGGCGCCGGGTTGCAACCCGGGCATGCTCGCGCCGGGTTCGCAGAACATCACGCTCAAGGCCGGGGATGTGTTGAAGTTCCGGATTGCAATGACGCAGGAAGGGATGTACCTCAAGCCTGCCGCCCTCGAGTATTGACGCAAAACCAATGTGGGAGCGGGCTTGCTCGCGAAGGGGCCATAGCATTCAACATCATCGTTGACTGTTACACCGCTTTCGCGAGCAAGCCCGCTCCCACATTGGGTCTGCGACGATTTGAAGAGTGGCGCTTGACCTTGCCAGCATGGCAAGGTTGATCCTGTAGGTAATTTCTACAGGGAGCGTGACCGATGTCCGAATCCACCACTTTCGATCTGCCGATTGCCGGCATGACCTGCGCCAGTTGCGCCGGGCGTGTCGAGCGTGCCTTGAGCAAAGTCATCGGCGCCACGGCCGTCAGCGTCAACCTGGCCACCGAACAGGCTCGGGTTCAAGCGCCCAGTGATAGCCTGCCTGCCTTGATGGACGCGGTGCAGCAGGCCGGTTACAGCGTGCCACAGCAGACCCTGGAATTGAGCATCGACGGCATGACTTGCGCGTCCTGCGTCGGCCGCGTCGAACGGGCGCTGACCAAGGTGCCGGGGGTGAAGAGTGTCAGCGTTAACCTGGCCAACGAACGTGCGCACCTCGAACTGCTCGGCCAGGTCGATCCGCAAACCCTGATCGACGCCGTGACCAAAGCCGGTTACTCCGCCAGCGTCTGGGAAGTCGAACACCCGCAAGCCGACGTTCAACAGCAACGCCTCCATCGCGAACGCTGGGCCTTGCTGGCGGCCATCGCCCTCGCTTTGCCGCTGGTGCTGCCGATGGTGCTGCAACCTTTCGGTGTGCACTGGATGCTCCCGGCGTGGGTGCAGTTTGCGTTGGCGACCCCGGTGCAGTTCATCTTCGGCGCGCGCTTCTATGTCGCTGCGTGGAAAGCCGTGCGCGCAGGTGCCGGCAACATGGATTTGCTGGTGGCCCTGGGCACCAGCGCCGGATACGGCTTGAGCGTTTACGAGTGGGCCACCGCTGCCGGTCGCCTGCCGCACCTGTATTTCGAAGCCTCGGCGGTGGTGATCGCCTTGGTATTGCTGGGCAAATACCTGGAAAGCCGCGCCAAGCGCCAGACCGCCAGCGCCATCCGAGCCCTGGAAGCCTTGCGTCCGGAGCGAGCCATTCAGGTGATCGATGGCCGCGAGCAGGAGGTAGCGATCAGCGCTTTGCGCCTCAACGATCTGGTCATGGTCAAACCCGGCGAACGCTTCCCGGTGGATGGCATCGTTGTGGAAGGCCAGAGCCACGCCGATGAAGCACTGATCAGCGGCGAGAGCCTGCCGGTACCCAAACAACCGGGTGACAAGGTCACCGGCGGCGCCATCAATGGCGAAGGTCGGTTACTGGTTCAAACCTTGGCGCTCGGCGCAGAAACCGTGCTGGCGCGGATCATTCGCCTGGTCGAAGACGCGCAGGCGGCGAAAGCGCCGATCCAGAAACTGGTGGATAAAGTCAGCCAGGTGTTCGTGCCTGTGGTTCTGCTGATCGCCCTGGCGACCCTGGTCGGTTGGTGGCTGTACGGCGCGCCTCTGGAAACCGCGTTGATCAACGCCGTCGCGGTGTTGGTGATCGCCTGCCCTTGTGCACTCGGGCTGGCCACGCCGACGGCAATCATGGCCGGCACAGGTGTAGCGGCGCGCTACGGGATTCTGATCAAGGACGCCGAAGCCTTGGAGCGCGCTCATGAAGTCAGCGCCGTGGTGTTCGACAAGACCGGCACGCTGACTTCGGGCACGCCGCGCATCGCGCATCTGAGTGCCATCGAAGGTGACGAAGCCGCCTTGCTGCAAATGGCTGGTGCGCTGCAACGCGGCAGTGAACACCCGTTGGCCAAGGCTGTGCTGGATGCCTGCACCGAGCGCGGCCTGACCGTGGCGGATGTCAGCGACAGTCAATCGCTGACCGGGCGCGGCATTGCCGGCAATCTCAATGGTCGGCGATTGGCTTTGGGCAATCGGCGCCTGCTGGAAGAAAGCGGCCTGAGCGCCGGACCATTGGCTGACTCCGCAACGGCCTGGGAAACTGAAGGCCGGACCCTGTCCTGGCTGATCGAACAAAGCCCTGAACCGCGTGTGCTCGGCCTGTTCGCCTTCGGTGACACACTCAAACCCGGCGCCTTGCAAGCAGTGCAACAGCTGAGCGCACGGAACATCAGCAGCCACCTGCTGACCGGCGATAACCGCGGCAGCGCCAAGGTGGTCGCCGAGGCACTGGGCATCAGCGATGTCCACGCCGAAGTATTGCCGGCGGACAAAGCCGCCACCGTCGCTGCACTGAAAAAAACCGGTGTGGTGGCAATGGTCGGCGACGGCATCAACGACGCACCGGCCCTTGCCGCGGCAGACATCGGCATCGCCATGGGTGGCGGCACCGACGTCGCCATGCACGCTGCAGGGATCACCCTGATGCGCGGCGATCCACGGCTGGTGCCGGCGGCGCTGGAGATCAGCCGCAAGACCTACGCGAAGATTCGCCAAAACCTGTTCTGGGCCTTCGTCTATAACCTGATCGGCCTGCCACTGGCGGCTTTCGGCTTTCTCAACCCGGTGCTGGCCGGCGCCGCCATGGCGCTGTCGAGCGTCAGCGTGGTGAGCAATGCATTACTGTTGAAAACTTGGAAACCCAAAGACCTGGAGGATCACCGATGAACATTGGCCAAGCGGCCCGCCAGAGCGGTCTGAGCGCGAAGATGATTCGTTACTACGAATCCATCGGCCTGCTCAAGGCGGCCCATCGCACCGACAGTGGCTATAGAGTTTATGGCGACGACGATCTGCACACCCTGGCGTTCATCAAGCGCTCTCGGGATCTGGGGTTTTCGCTGGAAGAGGTCGGTAAACTCCTGACCCTCTGGCAGGACCGTCAGCGAGCCAGCGCCGATGTGAAGGCGCTGGCCCGTCAGCACATCGACGAACTGAACCAGAAGATTCGCGAACTCGGCCAACTGCGCGACACCCTGCAAGACCTGGTAGAACATTGCCACGGCGACCACCGCCCGGACTGCCCGATCCTCAAGGAGCTGGCCTCGGGCTGCTGCGCCGAACCCGCCCATTCCTGAGCGCCAACCCCTTCGCCACCAGCAACGTGGTGAGGGGAATGCCATGGAACAACAACACCACCGCGCCGGGCGTCCACCACGAATAGAACGGCGCGGCGATCAACATGCCGATGCCGAACCCGGTCATTTGCAGCAGCGTCAAAAAGCTGAAAATCGGCAGGCGCAGGTTGTCCGGTTCACGTTGCAGGCGCGACATCAGGCCGACTTCCGAGAACCCGTCGCCCAAGCCTGCGGGCAACGAAAACAGCAGCAAGCCGTAAAGCGTCTGCTGCTGAAACATCAGGATGAAGCCGCAGGACATCAGCAAAACGCCGAAGAAAAATCGCCGTTCCAAATGAACGTTGTCCGTACCTTTCAGGCGACTGGCAATTCGCGCACCGATGAATTTTCCACTGGCCCAGACCGCCAGCATCATGCCCAAGGTGGTGCTGGCCGACTCGGGTGTCAGCAGTTTTGAAATGATCGGGAAGCCGACGTTGTGTGCGGCGCTGCCCAAAGTGTCGGCCATGGCAACGGCTAGCATCGCCGTCAGCACCGGCGCCGTGCGCAAACCCTGACACAGGGCTGACCATTCGCCTTGTTGGTGATGGGGTTCATCACTGGGTGCAGGTCTGGAAAACCGCAGCGGCACAATCAACAACGCCGCCAGCAGGTAAGTGGCCACGTTCAGGGCAAACACCGTTTCAAAGCCAAACCCCGCCACCAACAACCCCGCCACCAGACTCCCGCCGACCATCGCCGCAGATGATGCCGAGGTCATCCAGGCGTTGGTCTTGAGCAGCTGCGCCTTATCGATCATGTGCGGTAATTGGCTGTTGAGGCCAATGGCGAACATCGAATTGCCGAACCCCAGGCCGAACGCGATCAGCGGTAGCAGCAGCGCTTGTTGGGTGACCGGCAACACTAGCAGCAGGCCCAGCAAACCGGCGCGCAGCAGGTCGAAGGCAATCAGCGGCAGGCGCCCGGCCCAGCGGCGATAGAACCGGGTGCCGATCAAACTGGCAAAGATCCCCCCGGCTACACGGCTGGCGAGGAAGATGCCGACACTCATGGCGCTGTTGCTGAGCAGATAGACGTAAGTGGCCAGCGCGACCATGTTGAGGAAAGCGCCGAAGTCCGAAATCAGCCGGGCGGCGATGATCAGTTGGGCATTGCGGGTGGTGTTCACATTCAGTCCTTGAGTGTGGTGAGTATCGCCGTTGTGGATTGTCTGGTCTGACGCCATCGCGGGCAAGCCACGCTCCCACAGGTCAGGTGTCGATCATAGAATCCGGGGGCGACACAAAAACTATGGGAGCGAGCTTGCCCGCGATGCAGACGACGCGGCCCCCAAAAAAGCACCTGCAAAAAACCCGGCCGAAGCCGGGTTTTGGGTCAACCGATCACTGCATCCACGGTGGAGGCGGTTCTTCGGCTTTGCTCGGTGGCGCGTCGTCCGCAGCGCGGATCGCTTGCTTACGCTCTTCATCGAGACGGGCCGCCTCGATTTCGCGCATGATCCCGCCGACGTCCGCCAGCTCTTCCGGCTCGTCGAACTCGCCGGTCAACACACTGGCCGGGTGCAAGGTGCCGGCTTCATACAACGCCCACATTTCCTTGGCGTACTTGGTGCGTTTCAACTCCGGTGCAAAACGACCGAAGTAAGACGCCATGTTGCCCACGTCCCGCTCCAACATGTTGAACGCGTGGTTGTTGCCCGCCGCATCCACCGCTTGAGGCAAGTCGATGATGACCGGGCCGGTCGGCGTCAGCAGTACGTTGAACTCGGACAGGTCACCGTGCACCAGGCCGGTACACAGCATCAGCACGATCTGCGAAATCAGAAACGCGTGATATTCGCGCGCCTGGTCCGGCTCCAGCACCACATCGTTCAGACGCGGCGCGGCATCGCCGTACTCGTCGGCCACCAGCTCCATCAGCAGCACGCCTTCGAGGAAGTCATACGGCTTGGGTACTCGCACACCGGCACCGGCCAACCGGAACAACGCCGCCACTTCGGCATTCTGCCAGGCGTCTTCGGTTTCTTTCTTGCCGAACTTGGAGCCCTTGGCCATCGCTCGAGCCTGCCGGCTGTTGCGCACCTTACGGCCTTCCTGATACTCGGCCGCCTGACGAAAACTGCGTTTATTCGCCTCCTTGTAGACCTTGGCACAACGCAGCTCGTTGCCGCAGCGCACCACATAAACAGCTGCTTCTTTACCACTCATGAGTGGGCGCAGCACCTCGTCGACCAGACCGTCCTCGATCAGGGGTTCAATGCGTTTTGGAGTCTTCATCAGCTTTTATTGTGGGTCCTTTATTACCAAACACGCGAAAGTCATTCGTTATACGGCAATCCACTCATTCGCGGGAGGGGTTGCCGACCTATGAACGTTCCCATGAACATCAAGAAGCACACAATGTGCCGGATTAATCAGACACAACTCATCGACCGCTCAGGATCATAGCTGAGCCTGCGCCACTTGTTGACGAAGGGCTACAAGGGCATTTGCGACAGAATCTGACACGTAGATCCCTACCCTTCGCCGGATTTTTCTCAACAGGCCTCAATTTCCACGTTCCTCAGCCGAAGTCATTAGAGAGAAAAGGAATTGTCCGACAATCGCCCCGACAATGATAACGAGGGCGCACTCAAGGATCGGGGTATCTAACGTTTTCGGCTGCCAATAATCCGCGAGTCATCTGCACTGCGTGGGCCTACAAGAAAAAACTGGAGCGCGGATGAACATCAAACAGAAGTTGACCTGGGCGTTTGCAATCATCGCCTGCTTGCCCGTGGTGCTGGTCGCCACCCTCGTGGTGCTGAACTTGCGCAGCGATGCCAAGGATAATTTTGTCGATGGCAGCGGCCGCGAGATTCGTCAGGTCAGCAATGCCATGCAGCTGTTCTTTGACGGCATCAGCCAGAACGTCGATTACCTGGCCACCCAACCGCTGATCAAGAACTCCGACGACAGCCTCAAGACCTACATGAGCGCCAACGCCGAGAGTATTCCCCAAGGCGAGTCGGACAAAAAGGTTTTCGCCCTCCTTCAGGACCTGGGCAACAGCCACCCGGCCTACGCCTACGCCATCCTAGGTACGGCGGCGGGCGGTTACGTGTCCTGGCCGGACGATGCGAAGCTGAGCAATTACGATCCGCGCCAGCGCCCGTGGTACAAAGCCGCGCAGGCCAAACCCGGCAAACCGTTTCGCACCGAGGCCTATTACTGGGCTCAGGATGACGCGACTTACGTCAGCACCGTGCGCACCATCGACAACAAACTGGGCACCAACGGCGGCGTGGTCAGCATTGATGTGACGCTCAAACAGCTCACCGAAATCGTCAAACAGATCAAACTCGGCGAAACCGGCTACCTGATGCTGGTGGAAAACACCGGCACAGTACTGGTCGATCCGAAGCAACCAGCAAACAACTTCAAAGCCCTGACCAGTCTCGGCGACGGTTACGCGCAACTGGCCAAGGCCGGCAAAGGCCTGGTAGAAGTCGAGCTCAATGGCGAGCGCTACATGGCCAACGTCTGGCCGTCGGAACAACTGGGCTGGACCTTTATCGGCCTGATCAAGCAGACCGACGTGATGAGCTCGGCCACTCAACTGACTTGGCTGATCGCGATCATCGCGGCGGTACTGGCGGTGTTCTTCGCCATTGTCGGCGCCAGTTTCGCCAGCCTGATCGTGCGACCGATCCGTAGCGTGGCCAGTGGTCTGGAAGGCATCGCCCAAGGTGAAGGCGACCTGACCAAGAACCTGCAAATCCGTGGCAGCGACGAAACGGCTCAACTGGCCAACTGGTTCAACCAGTTTCTGGCGGCAATTCGCAACCTGATTCAAAGCATCGGCGGCGCCGCGACCAAGATCCTCGCCACCTCCCAGAGCTCGACGCAGGTGTCCAGCGACATGGCCGAAGCCGCCGGGCGCCAGCGTGAAGCAGTGGATATGGTGTCCACGGCGTTCCACGAAATGGTCGCCACCGCCAACGAAGTCGCGCGCTCCTGCAGCCAGGCCGCCGAGTCGGCCGACAGCGGTCAGCGCCAGGCGCGCGAAGGTCAGCAGCAGATCGATGCCGCAGTGAGCAGTGTTGATCGCTTGAGCCAGGAAATCGAACAGTCGGCGCAATCGATGCAACAGCTTGAGCGCGATAGCAACGACATTCAGTCGATCCTCGGGACCATTCGTTCCATCGCTGAACAAACCAACCTGCTGGCCCTGAACGCCGCCATCGAAGCGGCCCGGGCCGGTGAACAGGGTCGTGGTTTTGCGGTAGTTGCGGATGAAGTTCGCGCCCTGGCCAAACGGACGGCCGATTCCACGGCGGAAATCGACGGGCTGCTGGGCAACCTGGCCAAGCGCACCAGCCAGGTGACGCAGCAGATGCATGCGAGCCTGGAAGTGTCGCAGCAATCGGTGACCCGCATCGGCGAAGCGCGCAGCAGCTTCGGGCAAATTCGTGAATCGGTGGATGTGATTCGCGACATGAACACTCAAATCGCCACGGCGGCGGAGCAACAGCATCAAGTGGCAGAAGACATCAATCGCCACATCAGCCAGATTCATGGCGATGCGCAGTTGGTGGCGGAACTTGCGAACTCGGCGCGCCTGGATTCGCAGAGCCTGGCCGGGTTGTCGAATGAGCTGGATGGGTTGGTTCGGCGGTTCAGGACCTGAGGTTGCTGATCTAACTGGTCGAAACCGATACCTGTGGCGAGGGAGCTTGCTCCCGCTCGGCTGCGAAGCAGTCGTAAACCGGCAAACGCGGACTATCTAATGCACCGCGTTGGTTGAATTGGGACCGCTTCGCGCTCCAGCGGGAGCAAGCTCCCTCGCCACAATTACTGCTTGAACAATTCGCCGGGGGTAAACCCGAACAACCCCTTGAACGCCGCAATAAACGCCGACGTCGAGTCATACCCACAAGACAGCGCGGCATTGGTCACGCTGTTCCCCTCCTCCAGCAAACTCAGCGACGACAGCAGCCGCATGCGCTGGCGCCAACCGCGGAAACTCAACCCGGTTTCACGCTGGAACAAGCGCATCAAGGTTTTCTCCGACGTGCCCAAACGCTCGGCCCATTCCTGCAAGGTCGCATTGCGCTCAGGGCTGTCGATCAGCTCGTTGCACAAGCCCAACAAACGTTCATGCCGGGGCAGCGGCAGGGAAAACTCCACCTCGGGCAGACTCGCTAACTGATCCAGCAGCACGCCCACCAATCGCGCCTCCTGGCTGTCGCCCTGTGGATATTCCACGGGAAGCAGGCAAAAGCGTTTGATCAGCTCCCGGGCCAATGGCGTGACTTCCAGCACCCGGCAACGCCCGTCCGCCCATTGGCAGTCCTCGCGGCGCACGTACAGGCTGCGCATCTCGGCACGCATCGACGTCACGACCTGATGCTCGAGATCCGCCGGAATCCAGATCCCCCACTGCGGCGGCGCAAAGAAGCTGCCTTCGGCGGTATGCACACCGAGAACGCCGCTGATGGCGTAGGAAAACTGCACCCAATCGTGACGATGCGGCGGCGTCCATGAACCGGCGTTCAGACTTTCCGCCCGCGCATACAACGGACGCGGCAACGTCGTTAGCGCCGGGATCGTGCGTTCGAGGGAAAGTTGTCCGTTAGTCGGCATTGATTGGCCTTATGTCGCAAGACGGCTAATGGAGCCGACGTTAGGCTAAGTCATCAATTCTTACAAACGTATTCGGTGCCCATCATGCATGCCTTCAAACACCTTAAACGCGTGGTCACCGACTGGTTCTTGTGCGGCATGCTGATCGCCACGCTGCTGGCGTATTTTTTCCCGACCTTCGGCGCCACCGGCGGCGGGATGCACGCGGAGTACGTGATCAACGTCGGCGTGTTTCTGGTGTTCTTCCTCCATGGGGTCAACCTCTCCAGCGAGCAGATCCGCCACGGGCTGAAGAACCGGAAGCTGCACGTGATGGTTCAGGCCTTCACCTTTGCGGTGTTTCCGTTGATCTGGCTGCTGAGCGACAAACTGCTGGGTTCGCACATCCCCTCACTGCTGATGCTCGGCTTCCTCTACCTCTGCGCCCTGCCCTCGACCATTTCCTCGTCCGTGGCGCTCACCGGCAGCGCGGGCGGCAACGTACCGGCAGCAATTCTCAACGCGAGCCTGTCCAGCGTGCTGGGGATTTTTCTGACACCGTTGCTGGTGAGTTTCGTGGTCGGCAACGGCGCTGGCGGCATCGATCTGGGCTCAACCCTGCTCGACCTGTGCGCCATGCTGCTATTGCCGCTGGTGCTCGGGCAATTGCTGCGGCCGTTACTGGGCAAGTTTTTCGCTCGGCACAAACGCTACACCAACATCGCCGACAAACTGGTGATCCTGCTGCTGGTGTACTCGGCGTTCTGCAACTCGATGGTCTCGGGGATGTGGCAGCAACAGGGCAACAGCGTGATTCTGACTGCACTGATGGGCAGTGCGATTTTGCTGGCAATCATCCTGTGGATGACCACCCGCACCGCTCGCGCGCTGAAGTTCAGCCCTGCCGATGAGATTGCCGCGGTGTTCTGCGCCAGCAAGAAATCCCTGGCGGCCGGCGCACCGATGGCGGCGCTGATCTTCGGTGCCAACCCCGGCCTTGGCCTGATTCTGCTGCCGATCATGATCTATCACCCGTTGCAACTGATCGTCTGCTCGGTGATGGCCGAGGGTTACGCCAACCGCAACCGGGAACTGGCCGCGCATCAACGCGCGGCAGTGCTCAACCCCCAGTAATCCGCAATCAGCAATCAGCGCTCGATAATCGCCGTCACGCCCTGACCGCCGGCGGCGCAGATCGAGATCAACCCTCGGCCCTTGCCCGCCGCGTCCAGCAGCTTCGCCAGGTTGGCGACGATGCGCGCACCGGTGGCGGCAAACGGATGCCCGGCGGCCAGTGAGCTGCCCTTGACGTTGAGCCGGCTGCGGTCGATGGAGCCCAACGGTGCGTCGAGCCCGAGGCGGGTTTTGCAGAACTCCGGATCTTCCCAGGCCTTCAACGTACACAGCACTTGCGCGGCAAACGCTTCATGGATTTCGTAGTAATCGAAGTCCTGCAAGGTCAGGCCATTGCGCGCCAGTAACCGCGGCACGGCATAAGCCGGCGCCATCAGCAGGCCCTCGGCACCGTTGACAAAATCCACCGCCGCCGCTTCGCCGTCACGCCAATAGGCGAGGATCGGCAAGCCGCGCTCTTTCGCCCATTCTTCACTGCCCAGCAGCACCACCGACGCGCCATCGGTGAGTGGCGTGGAATTGCCCGCGGTCAGGGTGCCCTTGGCGCTTTTCTCGAAGGCCGGTTTCAGTGAGGCGAGTTTTTCCAGGGTCAGGTCCGGGCGCAGGTTGTTGTCCCGGGTCAGGCCGAGGAACGGCGTCATCAAATCGTTGTGCCAGCCTTCGGCGTAGGACGCGGCCAGTTTCTGATGGCTTTGCTGGGTCAGCTGATCCTGCTCGTCACGCGGGATGCTCCAGGTTTGGGCCATCATTTCACAGTGTTCGCCCATCGACCGGCCGGTGCGCGGCTCGCCGATGCTTGGAAAGTCGGGCATCAAGTGGCGGGGACGCAGTTGCAGGAAAGTTTTCAGTTTGTCGGCGGTGCTTCGGGCGCGGTTGGCTTGCAAGAGGATCTTGCGCAGGCTTTCGTTGACACCGATCGGCACGTCCGAGGCTGTGTCGACGCCGCCGGCAATGCCACATTCGATCTGACCCAGGGCGATTTTGTTCGCCACCAGCAACGTCGCCTCCAGCCCCGTGCCGCAGGCTTGCTGGATGTCATAGGCCGGCGTCATCGGCGACAACCGCGAGCCGAGCACGCATTCGCGGGTCAGGCCGTAATCACGCAAATACTTGAGCAGCGCTCCAGCCGCCACTTCACCCATGCGCACACCGTGCAGGTTATAGCGCTCGATCAAGCCTTCCAGCGCTGCGGTGAACATCGCCTGGTTACTGGCAGTGGCGTACGGCCCGTTGGACCGGGCAAAGGGGATACGGTTACCACCGATAATCGCGACGCGGCGCAGCTGAGTCATGAAAAAGCTCCTTTAAATCAACTATGAACACCAAACCATTTGCTGAAAGTCCTGCTAAACCCAATCTCAAACTAACCTGCAATGATCAAGCGTAGGCCGTATCTCGTGGGTCGAACGACTAATTGCCATTCCTGGTCCACACTTTTAACCCCAGCTGCTGGAGCGTGATCCATGTCTGACCGCTATATCGACTTCGCCAATTCGTCCATCGGCCATCGTGTGGTCGGTGCCCTGGGTCTGCCGTCGCCGGTACGACTGGAACGCTGGCAAGCTGGCCGGTTGCGGCCTATCGAGGGGGCGCTGTTGATTGGCGGTGGCCCGCTGGCGGAAAAAGTCAGCACTCTCGCCAACCGCCTGACCGACACGATTTACAGCTACGGCGCCGATCCGACCCTGGCCACCGCGTGGATTCCCGGCCACGGCCAGAAACTCAAAGCCGTGGTGTACGACGCCAGTGACCTGGTGCAGGTCGATCAGCTGAAACAGCTGCGCGAGTTCTTCCAGCCGCTGATGAAAAACCTCGATCACCATGCGCACCTGGTGATTCTTGGCCGGGCGCCAGAGACCTTGAGCGACCCGTTCGCCGCCAGCGCCCAACGCGCCCTTGAAGGTTTCAGCCGTTCGCTGGCCAAGGAACTGCGCAGCGGCGGCACGTTGCAGCTGATCTATGTCGGCGAAGGTGCCGAAGATCAACTGGAAGGCCCATTGCGGTTTTTCCTCTCGCCCAAAAGCGCGTTCATTTCCGGACAAGTCATTCGCTTGAAGGCGTGTGAGGCGCAGGTAATGGACTGGAGTCGCCCCTTGTCAGGGCGCAAGGCTCTGGTGACGGGCGCGGCGCGCGGCATCGGCGCTTCGATCGCCGAAACCCTGGCCCGCGACGGCGCCGAGGTGATCCTGCTCGACGTGCCACCAGCCAAAGCCGATCTCGAAGCCTTGGCCGCACGCCTCGGCGGGCGCGGCATCACGTTGGATATCTGCGCCGAAGACGCCGCCACGCAACTGATCGAACATCTGCCCGACGGCATCGACATCGTGGTCCACAACGCAGGCATCACCCGGGACAAAACCCTGGCCAACATGACCCCGGAATTCTGGGACGCGGTGCTGGCGGTCAACCTCAACGCGCCGCAAGTACTGACCAAGGCGCTGCTCGACAGCGGCACCTTGCGCGACAACGGCCGAGTGATCCTGCTGGCGTCCATCAGCGGCATCGCCGGCAATCGCGGGCAAACCAATTACGCGGCGAGCAAGGCTGGATTGATCGGCCTGGCCCAGGCCTGGGCACCGCTGCTGAGTGAGCGCGGCATCAGCATCAATGCCGTGGCGCCAGGGTTCATCGAAACCCAGATGACCGCGCACCTGCCCTTCGGCCTGCGCGAAGCCGGGCGACGCATGAGTTCATTGGGCCAGGGCGGCCTGCCGCAAGATGTCGCCGAAGCCGTGGCCTGGCTGGCACAACCGGGCACCGGAGCGTTTACCGGGCAAGCGTTGCGCGTCTGCGGGCAAAGCGTTTTGGGAGCCTGACCATGACCACCGACTGGCACACTCTCCATAGCGAACCGGGCCTGCAAACGCTGTATGTGAAGGCGGCAACGCGCCGCAAAATCACCGGCACCACTCTGCCTGACCTGGGTTATCACTGCTGGGTCAATGTCGATCCGAATCGCCTGGAGGCTTATCGCAAGGTGTGTGGTTTCGCCGACAATGGGCTGCTACCACCGACGTATCCACACATCCTGGCGTTTGCCTTGCAGATGCAATTGCTCACGGCCAAAGCGTTTCCTTTCCCGCTGCTGGGGCTGATTCACTTGAGCAATCGCATCCGCATCTTGCGCCCCATGGGCGGTGTGCACCGGGTGCGGGTCAGCGTGAACGTGCAGAACCTGCAACCTCATGCCAAGGGGGCGACGTTCGATTTGGTGACGACGCTCGACGATCAGTTGGGCGTGCTGTGGGAGGCGGAAAGCAAGATGCTCTGTCGCGGCGTCAAACTGGAAGGCGAGCCGGTCGAGGAAGCGTTTGCATCGACGCTGTCGCTGACCGAAGTGGCTCACTGGAAAGCACCCGCGGACATTGGCCGGCGGTACGCCAAGGTGTCCGGAGACTACAACCCGATCCACCTGAGTACGATCAGCGCGAAACTCTTCGGTTTCCCTAGTGCCGTCGCCCATGGCCTGTGGAACAAGGCGCGTACGCTGGCAGCCCTGAGCGATCATTTGCCGACGGCAAACGTCGAGATTGCGGTGCAGTTCAGGAAACCGGTGCGCCTACCCAGTGAAGTGACGCTGATGTCCAGTGCGGCGGGGTCCAGCGGGGATTTTCAGTTGATGGGTGCGGGGGATCTGGAACATATGGTGGGGCAGTGGCGGCCTGTTGCCTGATGGTTCGGTCTGATCGTTCCCACGCTCTGCGTGGGAATGCAGCCCGGGACGCTCCGCGTCCCAAGAGCCGAACGCAGAGCGTCCGTAGAGGCGTTCCCACGCAGAGCGTGGGAACGATCAAAAATCCTCATACCGCTCTTCATCTGGGGATTGGCGAGGGGGCCGACTCAGGAACTGACCACCCCTGGAAACAAATTATTCAACGTCTCCAACAACCGCACGTGATAAATCGGCTTGCGAAACAAATCCAGCACCTGCAACCGCAACATATCACTCACATCATCCATATCCGCATGCCCCGACGTCACGATCACCGGTAAATGCTGGCGAGCCGTATGCTCACGCAACCGCTTGATCAACGACATGCCACTCTCCTCCGGCATCCGCAAATCAGTAATCACCAGCGCAATATCAGGGTGACAAGTCAAATGATGAAGGGCGAGTTTGACCGACGTTGCCGTAAAACAACTAAAGCCCTCGCCCTCCAGCAACTCCGCCAGTTCCAGCAGCGCATCCTCCTCATCGTCGACCAGAAGCAGCTGTTGGCGTAGCAGCGCGGGAGCATTCATAAATAAACACCTGCAATGGACTAAGCGTTGACGTTAGAACCGCCCTGGCAGGTTAGCAAGCTGTCGGCATCAAGGAGCAGGAGGCACTAGCGAATCCCGGAGCACGGTAAAAATATCGGTTACCGCTCCCGAAATAGGTTCCATGAACACCACCAATGCAACCGCTGCCATACCCGCAATAATCGCGTATTCGATGCCCGAGGCACCTTCCGTATCTTTGGCCAGGTATTTGAACAAAATGATTTCGGATTTGATCTTCTGAACCACTTTAGTAAAGGGCATGACGTGTCTCCTATGACAGGAGGGTGTTGCACGGCCGCAACATGATTCCCCTATGCCAGCATCAGCATTGTCGGCAAACCCCAGACCAACAACTGTAAGAACCTATTAATACTTAAGTAATAACCGGTTCACTGGCGTCATAAAACAGTGCTTTTGGCTTCAGTCCGTTACTTTTGTCAGATATTTACCGCCCTGTAATGGCTTTTTGCTCTACCTGCGCTACCGTCAAATAGCGAAATAGTTCGATGTTCATAGCTGCCTGATTGCGAAGTCATCTCATTAGAACTCTTGGGGGCGTTACGCAGCAGGAAAGGGAGAGCCGTCATGAACAGCCGCGTCACCATGGGCCTGGCCGGGCTGTTTCTGGTAGGCGCCCTCATTGCCGGTTACTGGGGGCTGGCGCTGAGTCGCCAACCGGCACCCGAATCCGTCGCGCAATCCGTCGCGCAATCCGGCACGTCATCGGCCCCGATATTGGCACCGGCAGACGACCCGACTCGCCAGCCAGTGGTTGTGCTGCTGCGTGACATCGCGCCGTTCGAGCAAATCAGCGCCGCCGACGTGACTCTGGAGAAACTCCGTACCGCCCCGGCCGGCAGCCTGTCCCGTCTCGATCAAGCCATTGGCCGTACGCCCTGGCGCACGCTGACTGCCGGCAGCTGGCTCAATGATGAAAGTTTCGAAACCGGCGGTGCGCTGGCGCGAATGATCCGCCCCGATGAGCGTGCCCTCGCCGTGGCGGCGGATGACGTGGTCAATGTCGGTGGTCAACTGAGCCCCGGCGACTATGTCGACGTCTTGCTGTTTCTGCGCATGGACACCAACAACCTCCAGCAATCGGCCCAGGTGGTGATTCCGGCGTTGCGGGTGCTGGGTGTCGGCGACCAGTTGGGGCTGATGAACGATGGCCTGCCTGCCAACCCGGCGCGCAGTCACGAAGAACGACTCAAGCAAGAACAACTGCGCGCCAGCGCTCGCACCGTTTTGCTTGCCGTCCCCGAACCCCTCTTGAGTCGCCTGATGCTCGCGGCTCAGGTCGGGGTTTTGCGCCTGGCCGTGCGCAGCGCCGAGGAAAAACGTCTGAACCAATACTGGGCTGGCAACCGCGATTCAAAGGCGAGCCTGGCCAGTGCCAATCGCGAACTGGTGCAGTTCAGTCAACTGGCCCTGGCCGGCACACCCAAACCCGCCACCGGCGGCGCAGCACCGCGCAAGACGAGCGTGGAAGTCATCCGCGGCAATGAAGTCACCCAACAAACGCCCTGAATCGAGCGAGGACGCTTCTCCATGCGCAGACGTTTCACGCAGTACTTGCTCGACAACGGCTGCTTCGATACATGCGGTGGATTATTGCAATGAGCCAGCCCCAGAACCTGAGTCAGACGTTCCTCGCGATCACGCGCAACAGCACCGACTTCGAGTGGCTGCAAGGTGCGCTTGCCCCTTTGGGCCGAGTGATCAGCGCCGGTGGCGGCAACCTCGATGAACTCTTGACGCTGGTGGACGTGACCTTCGCCAGCCTGGTGTTCGTGGGTCTGGACCGGGAGCATGTGGTGGCCCAGAGCGCGTTGATCGAGGGTGCCCTGGAAGCCAAACCGATGCTGGCAATCGTTGCCTTGGGCGACGGCCTGGACAACCAACTCGTGCTCAATGCCATGCGCGCCGGTGCGCGGGATTTCGTTTCTTACGGTTCACGTTCCAGTGAAGTTGCCGGCCTGGTGCGACGCCTGAGCAAACGCCTGCCGACCGTGACGCCGAATATGCAACAGAGTCAACAGGGTGGCCTGACCGTGCTTTACGGTGCGCAGAGCAATGCCGACGGCGCCTTGCTCGCCAACCACCTGGCGCACGTGGTGCAAAAGAGCGGACAGCAGACATTGTTGCTGGACCTGGGGCTGCCACGTGGCGACAGCCTTGCGTTGCTGGGGCTGGAGAGCTCATTTCATTTTGGCGATGCGTTGCGCCATCTGCGGCGCCTGGACGCGACGCTGATCGACAGTGCCTTCACCACGTGTGACGCCGGGCTGCGGATTCTCGCCTACGCCAGCAACGACGAACCACTGGAACAGACCAGTGCCGCCGAGCTGTACATGCTGCTCAGCGCCTTGCGTCAGCATTTCCAGCACATCGTGGTGAACCTCACTGGCCAGTCGGACAGCGAAGCGTTGCGTACCTTCGTCAGCCATTGCGACAAGTTGCTGTGGTACACCGATCAGAATGTGCTCGACTGCCGACGCAACCTTGAGGTGCTCGGCCGCTGGCGCGAAAAAGGCCTCAAACTCGAACACGCCAGGTTGCTGGTTGACCGCTATCTGCGCAATGTCGCGCCAGACTCCGATACCTTGAGCAAAAGCTTTGGCATGGAGGTTATGGCGGTCCTTGCCTACAGCCCGGAAGTACGGCTCAACGCCAAGAATCAGGGGGTGAGCCTGTTCGAGCTGGCCCCGCGCGAAAACCTGACCCAAAGCCTGCGTGCCCTCGGCGAACGACTGGCCAAACGCTCCGAAGACCTGGACAAACCCAAGGCTGGCTGGTTCGACCGATTGAGGGGCACGCCATGAGCGGGAAAAAACTTTTCGGCGCCCCCTCCCACGGGCCGGCCGGCAATACCGACCATGAAGGCCTGAAACTGGTACTGCACCGCTACATCATCGACGCCATCGAAGAGTCCGGGAAAAACCTGCTGGAAGGTTCGCGGCAAATGCTGTCGCAGTTCGTCATCGACAAAGTCGCCGAGTACATCGCCCGTCTGCACCTGGCGATTTCCCGTTATGAGATGGAGCGACTGGCTGAGGAAATCGTCGACGAGCTCACCGGTTTCGGCCCCCTGGAGGTACTGCTGCGTGACTCGACGGTGACCGAAATTCTGGTCAACGGCCCGCACCGGGTGTTCGTCGAACGCGAAGGTGTGTTGCACCTGAGTGACCTGCGATTCATCGACGACCACCACGTCGAACGGGTGATGCAACGGATTCTCGCGCCCCTGGGCCGACGGCTCGACGAGTCTTCACCGATGGTCGATGCGCGTTTGCCCGATGGTAGCCGGGTCAATGCAATCATCCCGCCCATTGCCCTCGATGGCCCGTGCCTGTCGATTCGAAAATTCCGCAAGGACATGCTCAAAAGCTCCGATCTGATGGCGATGCAAACCATCGATCAAGCGATCTTTGAGTTCATTCAGGAGGCCGTGGGCAAGCGCTGCAACATCCTTGTCAGCGGCGGTACCGGCACCGGCAAGACCACGTTGCTGAACATTCTCAGCCAGTTGATCGCCCCTCACGAACGCCTGGTCACCATTGAAGACGTCGCTGAACTGCAACTCGGTCATCCTCACGTGGTACGCCTGGAAACCCGACCGCCGAATGCCGAAGGCCACGGCGAAGTGAAGGCCAGCGATCTGATTCGCAACGCACTGCGGATGCGCCCGGACCGGATCATCCTCGGCGAGATTCGCGGCGTCGAAGTGGTCGACGTGCTCACGGCGATGAACACCGGGCATGACGGTTCCATGAGCACCGTGCACGCCAACAATGCCCAGGATGCGCTGTTGCGCCTGGAGACCCTGGTGGGCCTGACCGGACGCACCATCGCTGAGCGCACGCTGCGGCAAATGATCTGTGCGGCGCTGGACGTGGTGATCCAGTTGACGCGCCTGCCCGATGGCCGCCGCTGCGTCAGTGAAGTGGTGGAGGTCGTGGGTATTCGTGATGACGTGTATGTGACCAATACGCTGTTCCGCTTCGACCGACGCACCGGTTTCGGTTTTCTGCGCGAGGCGGTCAACCCCGCCGGCGAAAAGCTGCGTCGCGAATCGGCGCTCTCTCCCTTATCGCACTAAGGATCACGGCATGCTCAAACCGGCGCTGCTCATCCTGATTTGCCTGGCATTGCTGGGTTTATCGATCCGTTTGTTCTACAACGGCCTGCGCCAGACCGGCATCGATCGAACCCTCGGTCGCTTGATGCAGGGACAACCGCAACTGGCGGTGGCGAAATCATCCTGGGCTGGCCTGGAACGGGCCTTTCTACGCGCCGGCCTCGGTCGTCCCACCGAGCGCCTGGGGTTGTGGCTGTTGCTCTGGGCCGTGGGCATTTTGCTGGGGTTTGCCCTCGCAAGCTGGATCGGTTTGCTGGCGTTGTTGCTGATGCCACCTCTGGCTCTGCGGCTGTACATCAGTTGGTGCTACCAGCGCCGGCTAAAGCGCATGATCGAACAACTGCCGCCGTTGCTCGATCACACCGTGCGAAGTCTGAAGTCCGGACGCACCCTGGCCGATGCGGTGCTGGTCGCCATCGACGCCGCCGAAGACCCACTTAAAAACGCCATGGGCCGGGTTCAGCGCAACGTGCACCTGGGCGTCAGCCTGCCTGACGCTGTCACGGACTTCGCCGAACTGTACGAGAAGGACGAGTTTCGCTTGTTCGCACTGGGCCTGAAGGTCAATCACCGCTACGGCGGCAATGCCAGTGAGCTGTTTGAGAACCTGATCAAAATGGTCCGTGAACGCGACCAGGCTGCGCGCCAACTGCGCGCCATGACAGGCGAAACCCGCATCACGGCGATAGTGCTGGCCCTGATGCCTGTGGGGCTCGCCGGCTACCTCTTGCTGTCCAATCCGAAGTACCTGCTCGCCATGTGGAACAGCAGCTCGGGGCAAATGATGCTCGCGACCGCGTTTGGCCTGCAGGTTGTGGGTTGCCTGGCTCTGTGGCGCATGTTGCGCAGCGTATGAAAATAGCCCTGCTGATCAGCGCACTGTTGTTTCTCGGGGCCACGCTGTTGCTGCTCAGTGGGCTGCTGGACCAACATCGGCGTGCTCGCCAAGTGGCTCAACGACTGGACGGCAAACCGCTGAACGACCATCGCGTCAGTCACTGGTTGCAAGCGCTGGGCAACAGCCGTATCGGTCAACGCTCGGTCAAACTGGACAACGAAACCCAAATGCTGCTCAACCGCCTCGGCTGGCGCAGCGCCCGGCAACGCTCGCTGTTCGCTGCCTGCCAGATCGGCATACCGGTGCTTGCGTTGGTCCTGAGCCTGTTGATCCAGAGCGTGTTCTTCCCGCAGGTGAACAACCACTGGATCACCCCGGCCTTCGCCACCGCCCTCGGTTACTTGCTGCCCAAACGCTTGCTGGCCGCCGCCGCGTACCGTCGGCAAAGACAACTGGCGATCGAGATTTCGACCTTCATTCCGCTGCTGCGCATCCTGTTCGAATCCGGCATGGCGGTGGAGCAGTCGCTGCGAGTACTGAGCATCGAAGGCAAACAGTTACTGCCGGCCCTGACCCATGAGCTGCGCCTGATACTGACCCGGGTCGATTCCGGCCTGGAGCTGGGCGAAGAACTGAACAAGGCCACCCAGTTACTGGCGGTGGACGAATTCACCGACACCTGCGTGATACTTCAGCAATTGATCCACCAGGGCGGCGGCGCCATGAAATCACTGCTGGGACTCAAAATGCTGCTCGATGACCGGCGCCTGACACGTTTGCAGGAATACATCTCCAAGATGTCCGCGAAAATGTCCGTGGTGATGATGTTGTTTCTCTTCCCGGCGCTGCTGATCGTACTGGCTGGCCCCAGCTTCACCGCATTGGCCCGGGCCTTTGGTCGTTGAAAGCTCACTGTGGCGAGGGGGCTTGCCCCCGTTGGGCTGCGAAGCGGCCCAAAAATCTTTGGTGTACTAAAGATCTTGTGAGTGCTACGCACTCAAACGGGGGCAAGCCCCCTCGCCACAGATCGCTCCTACAGGGGATCAGCTGTGTGGCGCGGGTTTTGGTATGGCCACGTTATCCAGCATCCGATTCACCGCCAGTTCTGCCAGCATGACGATTTGTTGAATCGCCATCGCCGTGTGCCGGTGCGGCCCTTCCAGATACCCCGCAAAATCACCCGCCATCACACTGGCCTGGGCCAACGATTCACAGGTGTGGGCTAGCAGGTCTTCGTCTTTGATATCCGGCGCGACCATATACATCGTGCTCGGCTTGCGGGCCGCGGGGGATTTGAGGGCGGAGGGGTTGAGGTAGTGATCAAGCGCGCGGTTAGCGGCGTCGTGGAGTTTTTTCGAATCGAGGGATTCGTAGGGGGAAACGTCGTCGGTTTCTGGGGGATTTGGGGTTGCTTTGAACATGGTGACACCTCCGGGATGAAATGGAGCCACTTCCAAATTGCCGCGACGCAATTTGGGGTGGCAGCTGTACGCGGGTTCGCGGACCGATCCCAGAGGCATATCTCGGCATACCCGAAGGTATCCCGCGCACAGTCGCCATGACACGAAACGACAGACACCCAAAAGTGTTGTGGTTTGGTGGAGCGATTATGCCTCAAGAATCGAGCCGCGACGCCCGGACGCTGAATTGTCAGCGACGGACAAAGGCTAGAGACGCAGCGTCCGACGGGCAACCTGAAAAACATGTGGGAAGGTTCTGATGTTTTTACTGATCGATAAACATCGTTGCCTCTGAGGCCGCCTTCGCGAGCAAGCCTCGCTCCCACAATGGAGCGGCGTACACCCGCCCCTCACCACTCAACAGGCCGAGCGTTAGCTCGCCTGCAGCTTTTGATTTTGATCTACCCGCCCCTTCGGGAGGCTGAGTGGAGGTGTTCATCTGGGGATTGGCGCGCAGCGCCGTTCGACGCAGTCGAACTCATCGCATGTAGGTTGAAGCGAAGCCAACCGTAGGGCGATGCCCCCAGATGGATACCGGAGCGAAGGAACGCCGAGCCTAGGCGAGGGGCCGGACGCTTGGGGCGAGACCTTTTGGTTCCTTTTGGGGCGTTTGCCAAAAGGGACTCGCCGTAAGGGCGAAACCATAAGCGGCCGTTACCGCAGAAATGGATATGTACTCAGTCAACAAAATACAGGTCGGCTGTCAGGCCGCCTTCGCGAGCAAGCCCGCTCCCACAGTTGAACGGTGTGTATCAGAGAAAGATTGGTCGGCTATAAGGCCGCCAAGATCAAAAGATTGCAGCCTTCAAAAAACTCAGTGCGCAGTAAGCCGCCGCACACCAGCATTACCAGGCGACAACGCCAACGCCACTTGCGTGCGGTTATGCATATGCGTCAACCGCAACACCTGCGATACATAAAGCTTCACCGTGTTCTCGGTAATCCCCAACTCACACGCGATCTGATAATTGGTCTGCCCCTTGCCCACCAACCGCGCCACCTCCAGCTGCCGCGGCGACAGCTGATTGAAAACCGCCGGCATCTCCACCCGCTCCGCCTCACTGAATGCACCGCCAGCCGAATCCGGCAAAGGCACAGAGGATGGCCCCCGACGAACCTTGTCCAGATCCTGATACAGCTCGTCGATCGACTCACAAAGGTACTGCAGCTTCTGACTTAAATGCCCCAACTGCAGGTTTTTCTGCCGCTCTTGCAAGACCACTTCCTGGCGCTGCAAACCTTCGAGCAACTCATCCAGATCAATCGGTTTCTGATAGTAGTCGGCGAACCCGGCGCGCAAGGCCTTGATCACGTCCTGCTTGTCTGCGCGGCCGGTGAGCATGATCGCCTCGAACGCCCGATGCTTGCCGGACAGCCGTTGCAGCGCCTGGACAAGCTGAATGCCATCCATGTCAGGCATCCGCAAATCACAGAGCACCAGACCGATATCCTCGTATTCACTGAAACGCTCGATCGCCTGCTTGCCGGACTGGCAAGGAACACAGCGATAACCATTGCGCTCGATGAACTCGCAAAGTTCTTCGACAATCAATGGTTCGTCATCGACCACAAGGACTTTTATTGCCGAGATAAGCTTGTTCACGTGTCACTCCATGCCAAGTATGGCTTGACCGTTCCTGTACCCACTACCCACAGGCTGTACAACAACTGTTTTGAAAGTAGACGCACTTTCCAACTATGTATATAGAACGAGTGGCGCCCGGCGACTAATGCATCCAGACCAGAGTGAGCAACATGCCCACCAATACGAACGGCGCAAAGGGCTGTTTTTTTGACGTTCCCGGTCCCAGGTAACGAAGTCGATCCCTAAGCCCCTGCCCCATATACAGCCAGAGTCTTGGCGCCAACAGCAGCCAGAATGCACTGGCCAATCCGGCACCGATGAAGCCGCCGAGCAGGTGCATACCGTCCGTCGCAAGGCCCAGCGTCGCCATCAGTTTCACGTCGCCCGCCCCCAGACGTTTCAATGCATAACCGGGCAAGGTGAAGGCCAGTGCCAACAACAAAGCCCAGCCGCCCTGCACCGCCTCGGCCCCCAACCATGTGGTGCCCGTCCACAACAGATACGTCAGCGCCAATACACCCACGCCAAGGGTCAGGCCATTGGCGATGTGCCGCTCTCGGACATCCTGTGCTGCGCAGAGCGTCAGCCAGATAAGTAGGACAAAGTTCTGCATCCGGTAAAAAACGTCCGTTTTGGCTGAATGATTCTATGCTGATACTACGTCGTGATGGTCAGGGTAGACGCACTCATGAAAACAGGCCTCCCCCGCAAACAAAAAGGTGCCGTGGCGATTGAGTTCGCCTTGGTGTTCATCATCTTTTTCGCCGTGTTTTATGGTCTGGTCAGTTACAGCCTGCCGCTGTTGCTGATGCAATCGTTCAATCAATCGACGGCCGAAGCGGTGCGCCGCAGTGTGGCGCTGGACCCGGGCACCGCCAATTTCGACACCGCCGTGCGAACCGTTGCCACCAACGAACTGACCCGGCAACTGGCCTGGATTCCCGCAGCGCTGAACTTCAATGTGGCCACTGACGCCAGTGCCACCTACATCGGTGGCGTGCTGACGGTCACCATCAGTTACCCCACCAGTAAACTGAATCAGGTCCTGCCGTTTCTGGTGCTGCCGGGGATCGGCTCGGTGCCCAATCTGCCGGCGACCCTTACCGCCCGCTCGAGCCTGCAATTTTGAGTTCCGGGGACAAGCTCTTCGGGCGCCTGCTCAATCGCCAACCGCAGCAGCCCTCGATCAGTGCTGACCCTCCGAGCCCTCCGAGCGTGCAACGTGTCGGTTTGCAGCTGCATCTGGATGACGAAGGCCGAGTGACTCAGCTGACCGGCCCGCTGCGGCATCTGCTGGCGCAACAAATGCCCGGCGCGCAGGCACCGCACCTGCTCGATTACCTCATGCCCCATAGCGCCCTGTCGGTCGAAGGCGCACCCGCCGAGTGGCAAGGACAAAGCCTGGACCTGGATTTCTTCAGCCTCGGCGAACAACCGCTGCATCTGCGTGGCTGGGTGCAGCCGTTGGGCGAAAACTGGCTGTTGCAGTTGATCGACATCGGCGACCTGCTGCTCGAACGTCGACAAGCGCGCAGCCGTGAACAATGCCAGTTGCTCGCGGCGCAGGTCAGTGAACAGTTGCGCCTGTGCAGCCTGACGCGCTTGCCCGAGGTGCTGGCGGAGCAACTGCAAGGTCTGGCCCAGCGCTTTCAGATCCCCTGCATCGCCATGGCGTTGCTCGATGAACAGGCCGAGGGTTGGCTGATTCACCAGCATTACGCGGCCTTCGATGCGCCACTGTTGTGGGAAATCGATCAACGTCTGGGTACCGGCCTCGACAGTTTGAATGGCTCCGCCCCTCAGCCGCTGATTCCCAGCGAACACCCGCGCCTGCAAGGCATCTTCGGCAATGCCGAAGGGTTCGCGGTGCCTTACCACAATGCCCGGGGCGTGGTGGCCTGGCTGCTCTGTGGTTTTTACCCGGTGCAACAGCGTGCCCCGGATCTGAGCGAGCGCGACTGGTTGCAACTCACCGCCGCCCTGGCCGGCCCGCTGCTTGAGCGCTTGCACGAGCATCAGCACCATCTGCAACTGGAGCGGCTGGAGTCTCTGCAAGCCTTGCTCGGCACCGGCTGGTGGGAGGTCTTCAGTGACAACGCCGAGGTGCAATTGGCGCCATCGCTGGCCGGTACGCTCAACCTTGCGAGCACGCGTTTTCCGCTGCACGACTGGCTCGACCAGATCCACCCCGCCGACCGTGAAGAGCTGACGATTCGCCTGCAAACCTTGCAGGATGAAGGCGCACCGTTGCTGCTGTGCGTACGCCTGCATCGTCCCGACGCGGCACAAACGCCGATCTGGTATCGGCTGCAAGGTCAGGCCCTGGGCATCGGCAGAAACCGGCGGCTGGTGGGTTTCATGCTCGACATCAGCGACATCAAGAATCAGGAGCAGAACGCCGCTGCCGCCCATGCCCGGCTGGACAATCTGATTGCCAGTTCGCCGGCGGTGATCTACGTACAGCGCTATGTCGAAGGTGCGCTGCAACCGACATTTTTCAGCGACAGCCTGTTGCCGCTGCTCGGTTGGTCGCTCGCCGATTGCGCCGCCGGCGCGTTGGTGGAACGGGTCCACCCCGAGGACCGTGACGGTTATTTCGAGCGCACCCGGCAACTGCTGCGCGAAGGTTCGGTGCGAGCCCGTTATCGGCTGCGCGACAGTCGCGGCGATTATCACTGGCTGTTGGACGAAGCCAAACTGCTGCGCGATGACCTCGGGCTGCCGGTGGAAGCTGTGGGCCTGTGGCTGGATGTCACCGAAGCGACCCTGGCCGCCGAGCAAGTAAAACAGAGTGAAGAGCGCTATCGGATCCTGGTGGAGGATTCCCCGGCGATGATCTGCCGCTACCTTCCAGACCTGACGCTGACCTTCGGCAACCGCCCGCTGGCGACCTACCTGGAATGCCAACCCGAGCAACTGCCGGGGGTGAACCTGGGCAGCTGGATGTCGCCGGAACAGCGCGAAGCGTTCCTCCAGCGGCTCAGTCGACTGAGCCCGGAGTTCCCGGTCAGTACCGCGGAAATCAACCTGCAACTGCCGGGACGGGAACATGCGTGGTGGGTCTGGTCGGATCGCGGGGTGTTCAACGAGCAGGGTCGCTTGCTTGAGATTCAAGCCGTGGGCCGTGACAACACCGAAGTCCGGCGCGCCCAACAACAGCTCACCCAGAGCGCGAAAATGGCCACTCTCGGCGAAATGGCCACCGGGCTGGCGCATGAAATCAATCAGCCGCTGAACGTGATGCGCATGGCCATCGTCAATGTGCTCAAGCGCCTGAGCAATGGTGACGCGCAAATCGATTACCTGACAGACAAGCTCAACCGCATCGACGCTCAAGTCCAGCGTGCCGCACGGGTGGTGGATCACATGCGGGTATTCGGTCGGCGTTCGGAGATCGAGCAACACCCGTTCAATCCGGCTCAAGCCATCGAGGGCACGCTGTCACTGCTGTCCGAAGGCATGCGCGGCAAAGGGGTCGAGCTGCGGGTCAGCGAGACCGGATTCGAGGTGCAGGTACGCGGTTACGTCGATCAGCTGGAACAGGTGCTGATCAATCTGATGGTCAATGCGCGGGATGCATTGTTGGGCAAGCGCGAGGCCGACCGGGAGTTCAAACCGTGGATTTCGGTGTACGCCGAACGTGATGAACACTCAGTGCGACTGTGGGTCGAGGACAACGGCGGCGGCATCGATCCACGGCTGCTGGAGCGGATTTTCGAACCGTTCTTCACCACCAAACCGGTGGGCATCGGCACCGGGCTCGGGTTGTCGGTGAGTTACGGCATCGTCGAAAACATGGGCGGTAAGTTGAGTGTAAGAAACTCGACCGAGGGCGCGCGGTTTTGTATCGAGTTGCCGATTGTCACAGGTGATCAGATCACCAGCGTCGCGCGTCCCGAGTGACAGCTGAGGTTGGCGCCGACGTCGACCTTGTTCAAATCGATCCCAAGGCTTACCAGCAAGGTGTTGATCAAGCTGTCGAGCAACGGGCTGAGCACGCTGTTGATCGCGCTGACCAGCAAAGTGGTCACATTGCTCAGGATCGCCCCCAGACCGCTGACGAGACTGCCCGACGGGCCATACATGTCCACGTGAATATTAAGCGGGGTATTGAGCAGACTGCTGACGATGCTGCTGGTGGTAAACGAGTAGTAGAACGGCGGCTGATTGATTTCCGGCAGGCTGCTGGCGGGTGGTGCGGAGTACACGTGGGAAATGTTGGCGTTCGCCGCCACGCTAGTGTCGGCAACGATATCGATGCCGCCACCGACGCCGGGCACACGCGGATCGCAAGTGATCGGTAAGAACAGAAGCCTGCGACAGGTTTTGATCCCGATATCGATCACCTTCAACGGCTGCACCGTGACCGTCGGCGGTGTGGTGTTGCTGCCGAACATGCTGGCCGCATCGATCCGGCCGATTTTCAGGTTCACCAGCGACGTACTGGTGCTGGTGGTCAGGGTTTTGTTGGTGTTACTGACGCAGCTGTAGGCCGTGACGTAACTGCTGGCGCTGGCGACCTCCAGTGCCACGTCGAGCCGTATTGGCCCCGGCAACACCTTGATGTCGGGCGTCTGGCAGGGCACGCTCAAGGCACAGGTCAGTGAGTTGAGCACCGCCACCAGATTGAGATTGAGCAACGCATTGAGGGTGTTGGTCAGCGGTCCTGCCAGATCGGTTACCGCATTGACCAGCGCCACGATGGCGTCGAGTGCCGGCAAGTCGATCGACAGCAATGTGCGAACCTGCGCGGTTCTCACGTAAATCCGGTCAGGTCCCAATGGGTTCAGTGCAGCCTTTTTCGGATTGCCGATCGCTGAGAGTTGCGGCGGCTCCAGGACCTGCACCCGAGCCGTGATCTGCGCCAGCCCCGCCAGATTGATCGGCAGCGTCGCCACCAGACCGTTTTCCTTGTTGGCCAGTTGCACGATGCCTTCGATCAGGTTGAACACGCTCACGTTAGTCGCCAACGCCGACATGTTGCTGCCATTCTCGACGTGCAACAAATTGCCCAGCACCACGGTCGTGGAGCCTGCGGCAGCCTTGAGTGCTTGCAGACCGACGATGGTCGCCGTCGCACCGAGAGTGCCGCTTGGGTCCAGCACATTGACGGCAGTCTGGATCAACTGGCTGACGGCCACCGAAGTGCCCAACACCTGGCTATACCCTGCGGCGTTGAGGCCGAGGTCGACCTTCAGTCGATCGAGGTAACCGAGCAGGCTGATGTTGGTGCTCACCAAACCGTTCCAGCCCGCTACGGAGAGGTTCAGATTGCTGCCCAGCAAACCACCGAACAGTCCATTGAGGGTGGCCGACTTGCTGGTATCGATAGTCAGCACCGTACTGCGAATGGTCAGCGATGCCAGTGGAGGTGGCAACGCTGCGACGGCGGTCGCGGTCAGGTTGAGGGTCGCACCGGCTGGAGGACCGCCGAACAGGGCGCCGATGCCGCCGACGATACTTTGCTGGATCGAATGGCTGACGCTCACCCGAATGGCTTCGCTGCTGCTCGGATCAGCCGTAAAAACCCGAAGATTATTGGCGTCCAGACTCAAGGTGCCACAGGCTACCGCCAAGCTGCGGCTGGAGTCAGGAAGGGAGAAGTCGTTGCGGTTTGCACTGGCGGTGGCATAGGCGGTAGCGGTGGCACCCACGGCGCAATCACCGTTACGCGTGGCAGCCTCCAGCGCGGCCATATCCGCCACCCGTTGCAAGCTGCGTTTTTCCAGGTACAGGCGGCCGCTATCGACCACGACCAGCAAGAACACCAAGGCCATGCCCAGGGTCAGCACCGCCATCAAACCAATCGCTCCCCGTTGCCGGGCCGGGCTACGAAACTGCAAGCAGGGAGACATGGCGCACTCCTTTGCCGGCGCACTGGCGAGGGTTACCTCCATTGGTGAGAAGCAGTGTAGACAAGGGTTGGCCAGATTGCTGGCAACTCGCCATCCAAGACAACAAAAACTCAATGTCGGAGGGCAATGCTGTTCACAAAAGAGAGCCTTGAATCAGAGAAACCTGTGGCGAGGGAGCTTGCTCCCGCTTGAGTGCGTAGCGCTCACAAAAATCGGCAGTGGTTGTCAGATTTTTGGGGCTGCTACGCAGCCCAACGCGAGCAAGCTCGCTCGCCACAGGTCCGCTGCCACAACGGATCTGTGGTGTCGGTTTAGCGCGGTGGATAGTTCGCCAATATCCGCCCGACCGTCTCGTGGATTTTATTGCTACGATCCTGCGGGTTCGGTGTGCGACTGAGCGTCTGCTCGTCGCTGCCGCGCCACACCAGTTTGCCGTCCTTGCCATCGAGCAGGTCGATCTGAATGGTCGCCACCTTGTAGCTGATGTTGCGCGTTTCGTTGTACATCGGCCCGCCCCAGTAGCCGTACCATGGACCACCATAACCACCGCCATAGTGAGTGGTCACCTGCTGCTGACGATCTTCGACGATCAGGTAGGCCTGCACCCTCAGATCCGAACTGGCGCCGGCGGCGGCCGGACGCAAGCCGCGCTGATCCAGCTGATCGGCAACGGACTGGCGGATGCGTTGTTCGGTCAGGTCACTCTTGATCCGTGGATCATCGGGACGGTATTGCACGGCGGGCTCTTTCCAGCTCCAGCTACGATAGGCGGCAAAGTCGCGGCTGGCATCGAAGTCATGATTGACCTGGTTGGCGGCGCAGGCAGTGAGCAGCGCGGCCATGGCCAGTAAAGCGAAACGGCGGAACATGATTTTTCTCCGGTAGAAGACATGCACCTGCGGGAGGCTTCCTGTACGGGAAGCTAACTAGGAGGATACGCCGACATAGCCTTTTCGACAGCTTCGCGTATGGCATCGGCACGCTCGCTCTGGCTGCCCTGGCTGCTGGTTTCGGCACTGGCACTCCATACCGGCTGGCCAGTGCTCGCGTCGAACAGTTCGACACGCACCACCACGACTTGTACCTGATAAGTGCGGATGACCGGCACCGTGTTGTACATGCCGTAACCGCTGCCGTAGCGGTTATAACCGCCGCCGTAATAACCCCCGCCGTAACCATAGTCGTCCTGCACCTGACGCAAGCGGGTTTCCAGATGCAAATCGGCGCTGACCAACAGGTCCGCCGGGCGGTTGTCGTGCAGTGGGCGCAAGCCGCATTGATCCAGGGCATTACTGACCGCTTCGGCCACCTGCGCCGAGTCGGCCCAGGCCGTGCCCGGTGGCAGGCGTCCGTTGAGCCAGGCCCAGCTGCGATAGCGGCCGTAATCGCGTGGCGGCGCCGGGTAGGCGCTGCGATCGAAGGTGGTGGCGGCCTGAGGCGGTGCCGGTGGCAGGGGATTGGAGGTCGCGACATAAGGGTTGCTGCCCTGACAAGCCGCCAACCCGAGACAGATCACCAGTAACCCTGAACGACTTTTCATTTCGCGCTCCGCTCAGATCGGCCGACAGATCCAGTGCAGGTAGCGCCCAAGCCCGGCGAAACTTGGGTGACGGCGGTGGGCCAGTTCCATTTCCAGCAAGTCCGGCAGTTCGACACGGGCCTGGAATTCCACTGGCATGTAGTCATAAAAAACCCGCACCCCACTCTGGGTTTCGACCTGCCACATGCTCTCAAGTTGCGCCGCCAGTTCCCGTGGATCCAGTGGCTGCTGCGGCGTCAGGCTTTGCTTTTCGCCGGCCATGTCGTTCTTGCGCATCTTGCGGAAATGACCCTTTAGCAAGTTGCGGTAGATCAACGCATCGCGGTTGTAGAACGCCAGGGACAACCAGCCGTCCGGTTTCGTCAACTGATGCAGTACCGGTAAAATCGCATGGGGTTCGGCCAGCCATTCCAGCACGGCGTGGCATAGCACCAGGTCGTAGGGTTCAGTGAGCTGACCGAGCAGATCCTGCCACGGCGCCTGGATGAACGTCGCGGTCTGCCCCGCTTCGGCGAAGCGCTGGCGGGCGCCTTCAAGCATCGGTTCGGCAGGTTCGGCGAGGGTCACCTGGTGACCGCGCTCGGCCAGCCACAACGACATGTGGCCCAGGCCGGCGCCGATGTCCAGTACACGCAGCGGTCGGTCCGGCAGGGCTTCGGCCAGGTCGGCCTGCAGCACCGCGAGCCGGATCGCACCTTTGGCGCCACCGTAGATTTTTTCGGCGAAACGGGTCGCCAACTGATCGAAATGACGGTCGCCCATCAGCTGAACCGCCGTTCGCTGTCCGCGAGTTTGCTACGCACCACTTCATTCATGTCCAACCCCAACTCGCTGCACAGCAGCAGTAGATACAACACGATGTCGCCGACTTCCTGCCCGACATGGGCGAGCTTGTCTGCCGGCAACTGGCGTGACTGGTCTTCGGTCAGCCACTGGAAAATCTCCACCAGCTCGGACATTTCCACGCTCGCGGCCATGGCCAGGTTTTTCGGGCTGTGAAATTGCCGCCAGTCATTGCGATCGCGAATGGCGTGCAGGCGTTCGGTCAGTTCAACAAGGTTCATCGGGCTCTCCTGAAGGCGTATAGCTTCAGGGGGATGGCGGGTGAAGGCAAGTAGCAGCGTTGTGCCTGCGCACTTTGCGCCATACTCCAAAAGATCGCAGCCTTCGGCAGCTCCTACGGGAACTCGGTAACACGATCAATAGCCCAACGGTCGGATCCGGCAACCACGCCACCACTCCATCAGGACGTACACATGCAGGTAGAAAGCTTTTTCGAATGGCTCGGCCAGATAATCGGTTCGGCCATCCGGTTCATCATCGATGCCCTCAGTGGTCTGTTCAATCTGTTGAGCAACGCCGGCAGCAATTTTGTCGAAGGGTTGGCCCAGGCGCTGGGCATGGACACTTCGATCATCAGCATCATCACGCTGATCATCGGGCTGATGTTGCTGTGGGCAGCGATCCGCGCCTTCATGAACGCGTCGATCATCATGGGGATTATCTGGTTGCTGCTGGGATTGTGGTTGCTGAGCTGGATTGTTCATTAAGGCAACCCACCATCAATGTGGGAGCGGGCTTGTGTGGCGAGGGGGCTTGCCCCCGTTGGGGCGCGAAGCGCACCTGAATCCAGCTGACCACGATCTTGGATTAGAAAGCGGTGACCGGTTTTACGACTGCTTCGCAGTCGAACGGGGGCAAGCCCCCTCGCCACACAAGCCCGCTCCCACATTGGATCTGTGATGTTTTGTAGATTGCGTTCACTTGGCTGAACACAATCTGTCGCTACAATGCAGGCGCCCCCAAGGAGCCTGCATGCCCAACCTGATTGCCGACTGGCGCGACCGTCCGACCCATCGTCGAGTCTGGGCGCTCGCCGCCCCGATGATTCTCTCGAACATTTCCGTACCGCTGGTAGCGCTGGTCGACAGTACCGTCATCGGCCACCTGCCCCATGCTCATCAACTCGGCGCTGTCGCGGTGGGCGCCAGTCTGTATACCTTTCTTGCCTGGGCCATGGGCTTTCTGCGCATGGGCTCCACCGGGTTCGCCGCCCAGGCTGCCGGGCGCGGGGATGGCGCAGCGTTGCGGCAAATTTTGCTCCAGGGTCTGTTGTTGGCCATGGGCCTGGCCATCGTGTTGGGCGCAGTGGGCGTGCCGTTGAGCGGGGTCGCGTTGCACTTCATGCAACCGTCGGCCGAGCTGGATCAGCTCACCCGCGAGTTCTTCCACACGCGGCTGTTTGGCTTGCCGGCGGCGCTGGCAAGCTACGCGCTGGTGGGCTGGTTCCTCGGCACCCAGAACGCTCGGGCTCCGCTGGCGATTCTGCTGAGCACCAATCTGGTCAACATCGCGCTGAACCTGTGGTTCGTGCTCGGTCTGGAGTGGGGCGTGGTCGGCGCGGCCCGGGCCTCGGTGATCGCCGAGTGGACCGGCGCGCTGATCGGCCTGTTCATGACCCGCAAGGCTCTGCGCGCCTATCCCGGCCATATCGCCTGGGCAGCGCTGGCGTTGTGGCAGAGCTGGCGCCCATTGCTGGCGGTCAATCGCGACATCTTCATTCGCAGCCTGGCATTGCAGTCAGTGTTTTTCCTGATCACCGTGCAAGGCGCGCGGCTGGGCGATGCCACGGTCGCCGCCAACGCGTTGCTGCTCAACGGTCTGCTGCTGACCGCCCACGCGCTGGACGGTCTGGCTCATGCCGTAGAAGCCCTGTGTGGACACGCCATCGGTGCTCGCGACCGAGAAGCCCTGCGTCGGTCATTGGTGGTGGCGTGCGGTTGGTCGTTGCTGGCGAGTGTGGGGTTTGCCTTGCTGTTTCTGTTCGCCGGGCACCTGTTCATCCAGATGCAGACGGACATCCAGAGCGTGCGCGATACCGCATTCCTATACCTGCCTTACCTCGCGGTGCTGCCGCTGATTGCCGTCTGGAGCTACCTGCTCGACGGTCTGTTCATCGGCGCCACCCGCGCCCGGGAAATGCGCAACGGTATGCTGCTGACGGTGATCCTGCTGCTGCCCTTCGCCTGGGCGCTGCAAGGCTTGGGCAACCATGGACTGTGGATAACCTTCCTGTTGTTCATGTTGCTGCGCAGCCTGACCCTTGGTGCATTCGCCTGGTACTTGCGCAAGCACGATAGCTGGTTCAAAGGATAACGAGGGCCGGCCTTCACGTTCAGGGTTGATCGTTTTGCCACCGGTTGCGCAGGCTATCGAGACGCTCCTGCTGGCTGGCTCCCGACAATGGCTGCCCGGCCACTGCGTCGGGATGCTGCAAGCGCAGCCATAACCAGTCATCGAGCACCGCACGTTCGCTGAAACCCAGCGCCAGCCCTTCCTGCAAGTAAGCCCACAAGCTGTTGTAGCCGGTGTCAGTGGATCGGCTCCAGCGCCAGGCGTGTTGTTCCAGCAGGCAGGTTTGCAAGGTGTCTCGCTGACGCAGGCTGAGGTTTTCTTCAATGGCCAGCGGCCGGACGGCAAGCCGCGGATTGAACAACTGCTGCCAGCCCTGACAGCCTATCGCCCGGTCGGCCCAGGTGCCACCGAACCAGCGCAACTGATCGATCGGACCGAGCCAGCGACTCAACTCCTGCGCATCGCAGGCATCGAAAAAATAACTCGCCGTGTGTGGATTGTAGTAACTCAACAAGGCCCGGTGATGCAGACCCAGCGTGACCGTGAGCATGCGTCGCAAATGCTCCAGCAACTGCGATGGCGTTGCTTCACTGGCTAGCAGCAATCCGCTCCAGATGTGTGGCGCACTTTGACATAACTCGGTCAGTGCCGGGCATTCGCGAAGGTCGACCAATACCGGGCCGTACTCACGCAACGGGTGAAACTCAGTGCCTTCGAACAGGCGGAACCATCGGGCATGAGCAAACTGTTGCCGCAAATTCGCACCGGCCTGAGGCTCGCCCGGAACATCGAGCAACAACCATTGCGCAGTCGAGTCGGACGCCAGAGCGGCGATCATGCCGCACCGCTCTGGCCAAACTGCGTCGCCGCCCGACAGGTGCAGAAGGACTGCGTGCAATGACTGAAACTGCCGCCGCCGGGCAGCAGGCACAGGAGCACCAAGGGTTCGCTGGATTGCAGCATGCCCAGCAAGCCGTCGAGCGCCAGGTTCGCATCGGTCACCAAGGAAGGTTGCAGGTCGGGTATGACTGGCTCTGTGCTCGACGCTGCGCCGGGAAGAAATCCGCTGATCAAGGGTTGATCCGGATCGCCTTCGATAAAGCTCACCAGCACCTGCGCGCCTTCGCACAACGGCAGATTGCCCGCGTCTCCCAACTCGGGAGCCAACGGCAACCAGCAGTGGCTGGGCGCTGCGCCTTCCCCCTGATAAAGCCAGTCAAACTGCACCGCTACCGGTCTGGACAGATCCGGTTGAGACTCATCGACCTCGACTACCCACGCCCGTTGCAGGCTGTGCATCCTGGGTTTCATGACCGAATGATCTGCCACGAAAGGCACTTCCTGCACAACGGCGCGCAGTTGATTGCTATAGGGAAACCCTGGCTCCTGCCCCCCTTGATGCTCGACATGGGTCAGTAGCCAGAGACGATTGCAGTCCACACACGGGTGGCCGGACAGCGGCATCAGTTGACCGCTGCGCAGCGTCGCCAGATTCGTCTGGCCTTCGGCGATCTGACCGCAGCCGTGAAGCTTGAACTGATGCACTCCTGGCCGTTCGCTCTCACCCTCAAAGACGCTCTCTTCGCCACGACTGAACTGCCCCAGGCCATCACCGAAAACCAGACAGTGTCCTGCGCGTGCGCAGTGTTCGAAATGGTAATGAAGGCGTTCCTGGGCACACAGACGCTGGAGAAACTGCAGGTCTGATTCCCGGTACTGCGTGCAGAAATCACGGGGCGGGTAATCGCCGCTCAGGTCGAAGCGACGCCCCTTACCGGCAATGCCGTGCTCCTTGAGTACTTGAGCGAGAATCTCCGGCACCGAGCGCTGGCTGAAGATTCGCTGATTGAAGCGCTGGCCCAGACACGCCAGCCTGGGGCCGAGACGCACACGACATAGCCCGGGCTCACCGCCATGGCCAAGCTGAACGAGGCCAAGCAGCTGCCCGTGAATACCCTGCCCCTGGGGCCCGAAGTGCAAAAAGGCCGAACGATACAGCAGGCTCGCAAGGTCCAGCGTCGGGTCATCGTTCAGCAGATCCACGTCGAACACAAAGGGCTCGCTGATGGCTTCACTACCGGTAAAGGCCAAGACCTCAAAGGGGTCGGGAAGACCCGCTATATCCAGACGAAATGACGGCTCGTTGACTGGATCGAACATCGGCGATTCTCTACAGGAGGGGCGGCCGGGGATTCTCGCTGAGAGACATGGCCGAGTAGAGTGCCGAAATACAACTTAGGAAATGACCTACGTGAAAAGAAGACCACATCGCTTGGATAGCCCGGTCTGTGGTTCATTTCACTTGAAAAAAGAGAAGCCCCGCACCAGGTCATCTGAAATTTCCTCACTGTACGGAGAATTTTCAGACAACCCGATGAGAACGGAGCCTTACCTCAAGAAGACAGGTAAGACGAGCGGGTCAGGCCCAGACGCAAGGCATCGAGGAACTGGGTGCGCTCGGCGGCGCTGATGCGGGCACTGGCGCACTTGTCGCGGTAGTGGGTCATCAGCTCTTCCGGCGACAAGTGCACGTAACGCAGCATGTCTTCGATGGTGTCGTGGGTTTCGATACCGGCGTGGTACACGCTGCCATCGGCGTTCTGGTAGATGTTCACCGAGTCGGTGTCACCGAACAGGTTATGCATGTCGCCGAGAATTTCCTGGTAGGCACCCACCAGGAAGATCCCCAGCAGATAGTCTTCACCTTCGTTCAGACCGTGTACCGGCAAGCTGGTCTCGATGCTCTGCTCATCGACGTATTGCTTGATCTTGCCGTCGGAATCGCAGGTCAGGTCTTGCAGCACCGCACGGCGCAGCGGCTCTTCGTCGAGACGGTGCAACGGCAAAATCGGCAGGACCTGGCCGATGGCCCAGGTGTCCGGCAGACTCTGGAATACCGAGAAGTTGCAGATGTACTTGTCAGCCAGCTTGTCGTTGAGCTCATCGAGCACCTGACGGTGGGAACGCTGACGGGCCTTCAACGAGTTGTGCAGGCGACGGCAAACGGCGAAGTAGCATTGCTCGGCCAGGGCTTTTTGCGCCAGGGTCAGCTTGCCATCGGCGTATTGCGTGGCCACGTCGCTCATGTAGTGCGTGGCGCGCCAGTAGGTCTCGGTGACCATTTCGATGTCGGTCGGGCCGAGCAGGTCAACCAGCCACTGTACGGTTTCCGGCAGCTCTTCCTTGTTATCGATCTTCGGCACGTCGTCATTGTGTTTCTCGACGTCGGTGACCTGAACCACCAGCATGGCGTGGTGGGCGGTCAGGGAGCGGCCGCTTTCAGAGAAGATGTTCGGGTGCGGCAGGCTCTGCGCGTCGCAGAACTCCTTGAGCATCCCGACCACGACACCGGCGTAATCGTCCATGTCGTAGTTGATCGAACTGGCGTTACGCGAGTGCGTACCGTCGTAGTCCACGCCCAAACCGCCACCGACGTCGATGTGGTCCACCGGCAGGCCGAGGTTGCGCAGCTCGCCGTAGTAACGGATCGCTTCCTTGAAACCGTGCTGGTAGTCCGCCAGGTTGGCGATCTGCGACCCCATGTGGAAGTGCAACAGGCGGATGCCCTGATCCAGGCCCGCAGCGCGGAAACGCTCGACCACCGACAGCAGTTGCGCCGCCGACAGGCCAAACTTGGATTTTTCGCCACCGGTGTCTGCCCACTTGCTCGACGCCAGGGACGACAGACGCACGCGCAGGCCGACCTGCGGCTTGACCTTGAGCGACGCAGCTTCTTCGATCACCAGACCGACTTCGGATTCTTTCTCGATCACGATGAACACGTTGTGACCGAGCTTCTGGCCCATCAGCGCCAGACGGATGAACTCACGGTCCTTGTAACCGTTGCAGACGATGGTGCCACCCTTCGGTGCCAACGCCAGAACAGCGAGCAACTCAGGCTTGGAGCCGGCTTCCAGACCGATCGATACGTCCTGGGTGGCGATGATGTTTTCGATCACCGCTTCCTGCTGGTTGACCTTGATCGGGTACAACGCCGTGTACTTGCTCTGGTATTCCAGACGCTCGATGTTGGCGTCGAATGCACCGGTGAGCTGACGCACGCGGTCTTGCAGGATGTCAGGGAAACGCACCAGCAACGGCAACGACAAACCACTTTTGCGCAGTTGGTCGACTTGCTCGAAGAGGTCGATAGGCGAACTGGTCGGACCGTTCGGACGAACTTCGACGCGACCGGCGTCATTGATCGCGAAATACCCGGCCCCCCAATGGCGAATCCCGTAAACACTGCGGCTGTCCGCAACTGTCCATTGGCTGCCATCGTCTTTGCGTGTGCGTCGTACGGACATCGAAGTCCCCTATAAAGAAGTCATAGAGCGTCGCCTGGGTTCAGGCCGGCGCAGTCTAAAGAATGAAAATGACGATTAGCCTGCATGCAAGGGGCATAGACCTCGCATTCAGCGCTGAGTTTAGAAACCGGTCAGAACAGGCTCTGTGAAAACCATGTAGACGACGCCAGACCAGAATTGAATCGGGGCCGGATCAAGCCGAGGGTGGTTTTCACAGAGGCTGCTAGCCGCCGGACTTCTTCGCTTTGAAACCGTGTTTGATCAGCTCGGCCAAGAGCAGCTCGACATGATCGCCCTGGATTTCGATGATTCCGTCTTTCAACGCCCCACCGGTACCACAGCGTTTTTTCAACGTGGTGGCCAGATCCTTGAGCGCCTCTTCGGCCAACGGCACGCCAGTGATAGTGGTCACCGTCTTGCCGCCACGGCCCTTGCTTTCGCGACGCACGCGGGCAATGCCGTCGCCGGCAGGGATAACGGTCTGTTTGCAGATGCAGGCATCCACCGGTTGACTGCAATCCGGGCAATGACGACCTGCGTCGGTGGAAAATACCAGGCCACCAAGGGCGGCGAAGGATGCGGCTTTTTTGGCCACCGGCAATCCTCTTGGGAGGACAAAGACTGGTCGCGGCAACCCGGGAGGGAGCCATCGACCGCGAAGCCCCACTCAGGCAGGGGCAGCGCTACTGGACCGTTATACATCGCTGTATTACCGGTTCAGTTTGAAAAGGTCGCGCAGTGTAACGGCAAAAAGCCGACTTGCTAAGAGCCAATCGGCGCCAATTTATAGCTCTTTTGCGACGTCATCCCCTTGGGCGCGAAGATAGCGCTTCAGGGCTGCCAAAGAGTCCGGGCAGTACGGCTTTTGCTGGATTTCCAGCATGACCTGATCGATCGGGATGAAGCGCGCTTCCAGCACCTCTTCCGGCTGCAGGATCAACGGGCCGTCCCACACTGCCGAAAACGCCGAGCACCAGAGTCGGTTGCCGGTGTCTTCGAAGAAAAAGTGATCATGGGCAGTCAGTTCCACACCGCTCACGCCCAGCTCTTCTTCCAGCTCACGGGCCGCCGATTCGGCGTAAGTCTCGGTGGCCAACACCATGCCGCCGGCCGCCACGTCCCAGTAACCGGGGTAGATCGCTTTGCTCAATGTGCGCCGGTGCACGCACAACTCACCGGCGGAATTGAACAGCATGATGTAGGTGCCACGCCCGATCAGCTCGCGTTCACGCAACTCGGAGCGGACCAGGGCGCCGAGCAGGTTGTCCTGCTCGTCGACCCAGGCGATCTGTTCGGCATCGGAGGCCGCGCGATGGGCGGCCTCACGTATGTCATCGACGGAGCTATCGACCATGACTCAGCCCTGATTGAGCAGTTGACGCAAATCGATCACCGCGGCGTTGGCCCGGGAGATGTAATTGGCCATGACCAGCGAGTGGTTGGCCAGCACACCAAAGCCGCTGCCGTTGAGGATCATCGGACTCCAGACCGGCTCTTGCGAAGCTTCCAGCTCACGAATGATCTGGCGCACGCTGACCGTGGCGTTCTTCTTCGCCAGCACATCGGCGAAATCGACTTCGATGGCACGCAGCAGGTGGGACAACGCCCAGGCCTGACCGCGGGCTTCGTAGAACACGTTATCGATCTGCAGCCACGGGGTTTCGACGACTTCTTCGTCAACCTGCGGCACCTGACCGAGCGCCGGGACTTCAGTCTTCAGTGCGGTGTTGAGCTTGACCCGGCCAACACTGGCCGACAGCCGTTGCGACAGCGAACCCAGACGGGTTCCCACATCACCCAGCCAGTTGTTCAGGTTGTCGGCGCGGGCATAGAACAGCGCACTTTTCTGATCAGGACCCGACAGACGTGCCTGATAGCGGCTCAGGGAGTTGATGCCCTCCTGGTACTCGGACTCACTGGAGGGCAGCACCCAGCTCTTGTTGTCGAAGTTGAAACGCGGCTCGGCCTTGGCCAGGTCGGCGTCTTCGGCGGACTGCGACTGGGAACGGGCGAAGTCTTTACGCAGCGCACGACTCAGGTCGCGGACCTGGACCAGCACGCCATATTCCCAACTCGGCATGTTGTCCATCCACAGGCCCGGCGGGAAACGGTCGTTGGAAATATAACCACCCGGTTTGGTCAGCAAAGTACCGGCAACGGTCTTGAGGGTTTCCACCGTGGTGTACCCGACCACCATCTGCTTGCCTTCTTTCTCGGCCGCCACCTGGGCATTCTGCTGAACCGGGAACAGCGCCGGCTCCTGGCTCCAGTACCAGCCCAGCGCGATCGCCACCAACAGGTAAAGAACAATCAGAGTAGCCAGCGCCCGGCTGAACAACAGGCCGCCAAAATAACTGCGGGTGGCCGATTTCGGTTCAGCGGCACGCTCAGGCGCGCTGCCTGTGCGGTTCTTCCAGTCCAGCATGGCGGTATCCTTTCAATCACTTGAGTTCATCGGTTCGACCACAACCCTACGCCATCGTGCGTCATTTGCCGCGCATTAAATCCTGCGCGTCACAGCGAGCCACACAATGACTGCAATCGAGCTGCCACTATAAATGAAGCACAGCGCTGAG
>NZ_JBNNVP010000045.1:0-51295 GCF_050280605.1 Pseudomonas sp. NPDC089918
AAAACAATACGCGTGATGCTGATCGATTGTCGTCCCCTCGTTCTCATGGGTCTTCAAGACTTGATCAATGCCAGGAAGCCTCAGATGGAAGTGAGACGGCTCTTTAGCGATCTTCAATACCTTGCGGATCTTGTCCTCAGGCATTTCCATGCGTTCGCCCAGCTCTTCCGGGGTCGGTTCGCGACCCATTTCCTGCAGCATCTGCCGGGAAATACGGTTGAGCTTGTTGATCGTCTCGATCATGTGCACCGGAATACGGATGGTGCGGGCCTGGTCGGCGATCGAGCGAGTGATCGCCTGACGGATCCACCAGGTGGCATAAGTCGAGAATTTGTAGCCGCGGCGGTATTCGAACTTGTCTACCGCTTTCATCAGACCGATGTTGCCTTCCTGGATCAGATCGAGGAATTGCAGGCCACGGTTGGTGTACTTCTTGGCGATGGAGATCACCAGACGCAAGTTCGCTTCGACCATCTCTTTCTTCGCGCGGCGGGCCTTGGCCTCACCGATCGACATGCGACGGTTGATGTCCTTGATCTCGGCGATCGTCAAACCGGTTTCGGTTTCCAGCGCGGTCAGCTTCTGCTGGCAACGAATGATGTCCGGTTGCAGGCGACCAATGGCTTCTGCGTATTTGCTTTTGCCTTTGGCCAGTGCATCGGTCCAGCTTTCGTCGACTTCATTGCCCGGGAACTGGCGCAGGAAGTCGGCACGCGGCATACGGGCATCACGAACGCACAGTTGCATGATCGCGCGCTCTTGCTGACGCAGACGATCCAGGGCGCTGCGAACACGCTCAACCAGGCCTTCGAATTGCTTCGGCACCAGTTTGATTGGCATGAACAGCTCAGCCAGGACTACCAGCTCGGCAATTGCCAGCTTGTTGCCACGACCGTGCTTTTTCAGGGCCTTGCGGGTGATTTCCATCTGATCGGCGACAGCGCCAAAGCGCTGTGCGGCGATGACCGGATCCGGACCGCTTTCGGCTTCTTCTTCGTCATCGCTCGCTTCGGCGTCATCGTCGTCGGTGTCGTCGTCCGCTTTCACGGCTTTCGGGTCGACAGGCGGTGGCACTTCGGCTGCAGGCGGCGCAATGCCGTCGTCCGGGTCGATATAACCGCTCAGGACGTCGGACAGGCGGCCACCTTCGGTGGTGACGCGAGTGTACTCGGAGAGAATATGGTCAACCGTGCCAGGGAAGTGCGCGATTGCGCCCATCACTTCGCGGATGCCCTCTTCAATACGCTTGGCGATTTCGATTTCGCCTTCACGTGTGAGGAGCTCTACCGTACCCATTTCACGCATGTACATGCGCACTGGGTCGGTGGTGCGACCAATGTCGGTCTCGACCGCTGCCAACGCTGCTGCTGCCTCTTCGGCCGCGGCTTCGTCGGTATCGGCGTCGGCCAGCATAAGGGAATCCTTATCTGGCGCAACCTCGAATACGTTGATCCCCATGTCATTAATCATGCGGATGATGTCTTCCACCTGTTCCGGATCTGAAATATCCTCCGGCAGGTGGTCGTTGACCTCCGCGTAAGTCAGGTAGCCCTGCTCACGACCAAGTGTGATCAACTCTTTGATACGAGACTGCTGTTGCGCTTTTCCGGACATAACACCCTATCCACTGAAGGTCTTGGCGGGCAAAAAACAAGCCGAGGATTATACCTGAGCTATGACCTCACGCGCCAGTTGAGGTCGGGCTTGATGCGGAAACATTGCGACTTAAAAGGTCGCGCAGTTGATTTTTCTCTTCGGCACTCAATTCACTTTGACGTGCTTTTCGAAGAAGTTGTTCCAGGTTTCGCTCGCGTTGGCGGGCTGACAAGCTAGTAATGGTGTCGAAAAACTGTTGTTCAAGGTTATCTCCATCAATCAGCCATTCCTTTTCTGCCAGCGCTTTGAGCAGTCGGCCTTGTTCGGTGCCGTGCCAGCGCGCAATCAGTTGAAATGAGTTTAGCTTGGGATTCTTCTGTACGGCTTCGAGCAGGGCGACCAGCAGTTGCGTGTTGGTATGGTCCTCGGCAGCGAAGTGCCCGGCATCCTCGACTTTCTCAGCCAGTTGCGGATGATGCAGCAGCGTGCGCAAGGCGGCCAGGGTAGGCGGCTCTACAGCGGCCGGAATCCGTGGCGCGCGCGGTTGATCGCGATCACCGCCGCGTTTGCCATTCTTGTCCCACGGCTTCTTGTCCCATTTTTTGCCGCCTGCGCCAGGCTTCTTCGGCGTCCACTCCTGCTGCGGCGCGTACATCTCTTGTGCCTGCGGCTGATGGTAGTCGCTGTAATCCGGCATGGCGTCGTAATCGATGCCTGGATCGTAAGCGGGTGGCGCTTCCTGAGGCTGAGGCGTGCTTTGCACCAGTTGGCTCACGGCTTCACCACTAAGCCCGGTAATTTCGCTCAGGCGCTGGCGCATCAAGATGCGCAGGTTGGCGCCCGGGACTTTGTCGATCAGCGGCGAGGCGAGGGTGGCCATATGGGCCTTGCCTTCGAGGGAGCGCGGGTCCGATTCCTCGGTCAGCTGTTGAAAAAAGTAATCGGCCAACGGCTGGGCGTGCTGATTGATCCGTGCGCGGAAGGCGTCAGTGCCCTCGGAGCGAACCAGGGTATCCGGATCTTCGCCTTCAGGCAGGAACAGAAAGCGCGCCCGACGTCCGTCTTGCAGGCATGGCAGGGTTGCCTCCAGTGCCCGCCAGGCGGCATTTCGGCCCGCCTGGTCGCCATCAAAGCAGAACAGCACGCTGGGCACGACGCGAAACAGGCGCTTCATGTGTTCTTCGCTGGTGGCGGTGCCCAGTGTTGCGACGGCATTGCGCAGGCCTTGCTGGGCGAGGGCGATGACGTCCATGTAGCCTTCGACGACGATGATTTCGTCGAGGTTGCGATTGTTCTTGCGTGCTTCATAAAGGCCGTAGAGTTCCTGGCCCTTATGGAAAACCGGAGTTTCAGGTGAATTCAGGTATTTCGGCTTGTCGTCGCCCAGTACCCGGCCGCCAAAGGCAATGATGCGCCCGCGACTGTCGCGGATCGGGAACATCACGCGATCGCGGAAGCGGTCATAGCGCTTGCCGGTTTCGGCGTTCTCGATCAACAGGCCGGCATCGATCATGGCTTTTTGCTGCAGGGTATCGCTGCTCAAGTGCTTGTACAGATTGTCCCAGCCAGGCGGGGCAAAACCGAGACCGAAGTCCCGGGCGATTTCACCCGTTAGTCCACGACCCTTCAAATAATCCACGGCGGCTTTGCGCGACGGATGGCTTTTCAGGGCTTGACGATAAAAGTCGGCGGCGGCGGTGAGTAGCGGATACAGCGGCGAATCAGTAGGCTGGCGCGGTTTGTGCGCCCGACCGCTTTCTTCGCGGGGAATTTCCATGCCGGCGGCTTTGGCCAGTTCTTCGACAGCCTGGACGAAATCCAGATTGTCGTGGTCCATCATGAAGCCGAGGGCGTTACCGCCAGCGCCGCAGCCGAAACAGTAATAGAACTGTTTGTCGGGGCTGACGCTGAAGGAGGGGGTTTTCTCTTTGTGAAACGGGCAGCAGGCAGTGTAGTTCTTGCCGGCTTTTTTCATTTGCAGGCGCGAGCTGACCACGTCGACGATGTCGGTGCGGTTCAGAAGGTCGTCAATGAAGCTCTGGGGAATTAGCCCGGCCATGGCGTTCTCGTCATCTGCGCTGAAATGGACCCAAAACGAAGGGCGGCCAAACGCGGGTCGTTGTTCGAGGCACGCAGGGTGTGCGGCTCGACCTGTGTCGTCTGCGTATCGCTGTCGGGAAGTGTATCTGCCGAAAATCCACTGACGTTAATACCAATCAGTATTCGACTATTTGAAAGTGTTTCGCTGAATCCGGCGACGGCCAGTCGTTGGCCTCGGATAGCTCATAAGCGGGCACGCAAGAAGGTGCCTTGGGCTGATCGTCGTGAGAGGAATCAGTGGGTGTGCTCGTCAGTAGCCTTGGAAGGCTCGTCAGAAAAGACGTGCACCGCTGGCAAAAGAGCCAGGTCTGACGCTGTGAAGCAGATTTGTCTCGGTCGCGTCTGCGGCTTTGACGGTGAAGCATCAAGCGTTGTCCGCAAATGCCATTAGCCCGGCTTGGGGCCGGGCTTGGCAGAAGCTTGCTACGATCGTCTGTGTATTAGTACAGACGAACGGCGCGGCGCTGTTCGCGCTGAACTTTCTTGGCGTGACGCTTAACAGCGGCTGCTGCTTTACGCTTACGCTCAGAAGTTGGCTTCTCGTAAAATTCGCGGCTACGAACTTCAGCCAGTACACCGGCTTTTTCGCAGGAGCGCTTGAAACGACGCAGAGCTACGTCGAAGGGTTCGTTCTCTTTTACTTTGACGGCTGGCATCCAGAGCTACCTTCATTCATTACCGGGGTCAACATCCTCGCGGCAAAAGAGCACTTGAAGACGTCGGTTTTTAAGGGTTGCGGATGTTAACCCCTCATCGCTCGGAATGCAAAGCCTCTGATCGAAAACCGCTGGTCGGGGCATCACGCGACGACTATTATGCGCGCCTTCGAATTCAGCCTCTACAAGGCGCAAACCCATGCTAGTACTGGGATTAGAAACCTCTTGCGACGAAACCGGTGTCGCACTTTACGACAGTGAACGCGGGTTGTTGGCCGACGCGCTGTTCAGTCAGATCGATCTGCATCGTGCCTATGGTGGCGTGGTGCCGGAGCTGGCGTCGCGTGATCACGTCAAACGCATGCTGCCCTTGATTCGTCAGGTTCTGGCCGAGGCCGGCTGTGTGCCGACCGAGATCGACGCCATCGCTTATACCGCGGGTCCTGGCCTGGTCGGAGCCTTGCTGGTGGGGGCTTCCTGCGCCCAGGCGCTGGCCTTTGCCTGGGGCATTCCGGCCTTGGGCGTGCATCACATGGAAGGTCACTTGCTGGCGCCGATGCTGGAGCCGCAACCACCGGAGTTCCCGTTCGTCGCTTTGTTGGTGTCGGGTGGTCATACGCAGCTGGTTCAGGTCGATGGGATCGGCCAATACACGCTCTTGGGCGAGACCCTCGACGATGCTGCCGGCGAAGCGTTCGACAAGACCGCGAAGATGATGGGCCTGAATTATCCGGGCGGCCCGGAGATCGCGCGTCTGGCGGAGCAGGGCGTTGCAGGACGTTTCACTTTTCCGCGTCCGATGTGTGATCGTCCAGGCTTGGCTTTCAGCTTCAGCGGCCTGAAAACCTTCGCCCTGAACACCTGGCAGCAGAGCGTCAGCGCCGGGGACGACAGCGAGCAAGCCCGTTGCGACATCTCGCTGGCGTTCCAGCAGGCCGTGGTGGAGACTTTGACCATCAAGTGCAAGCGTGCCCTGAAACAGGCGGGTCTCAAGCGTCTGGTGATCGCAGGGGGCGTCAGCGCCAACAAAGCACTGCGGGTTTCACTGGAAAAAATGCTCGGCGACATGAAGGGCGATGTGTTTTATGCCCGTCCGGAGTTCTGCACCGATAATGGCGCGATGATTGCGTTTGCCGGTTGCCAGCGCTTGCAGGCCGGCCAGCATGAAAGCCTGGCGATCAGCGTGCAGGCGCGCTGGCCGATGGAGCAATTGTCGGCGCTGTGATGAGCGGCGCTCACGTGCGGTATTTAAAAATGCCGTTCGCGCCCGGCAAACAGGTCGCGTAGATTGCCGCGATGACGCCAGACGATCAGGCCTGTGAGCGCGCTCATGGGCAGTAATGCCGCTGGTTCTTGCCAGGCGAGCAGTGGCAGGGTCAATGGTGTGGCAATCAGGGCTGCGAGTGAGCTGGTGCGGGTCAGGTAGAACGTCAGCAGCCAGGCGCAGACCGCCAGCAGCGCGGCGGGCGGGTAGAGCCCTAGCAGCATGCCAGCCGCGGTGGCGACACCCTTGCCACCGCGAAAGCGGAAGTACAGCGGAAACAGGTGACCGATAACGGCGCAGACGCCGATCCAGGCCTGTTCTTGTAGTGAAAGGCCCACTGCACCTGCGATCAATACGGGCAGCAGACCTTTGTTCAGGTCGCCGAGCAAGGTCAGAATGGCGAGTTTTTTGCCGGCCAGACGCAACATATTGGTGGCGCCGGCATTGCCCGAGCCACTCATTCGCGGATCGGGGTTACCGGTCAGGCGGCTGAGCAAAATGGCGAAGGACAGAGAGCCGAGCAGGTAGGCGAGAATCGCCAGTAACCAAAACATGCTAACTATTCCGGGCGAGGACGCCCTGATTCTAACGGCGCATTGCGCCCTTGTCGTGCAGTGGAGAGAAGTGCTTGGACAGAGTGTTTATCGAGGGCCTGGAAGTCGACACCGTCATCGGTGCCTACGACTGGGAACGAGGCATCCGACAGTGTCTTCGACTTGATCTGAGCTTCGCCTGGGACAATCGTCCGGCCGCCGCCGGTGATGATCTGACCCTGGCGCTCGACTACGCGAGCGTTTCGTCGCGCATTCAGGCGTTTGCCGAGCAGGCGCAGTTTCAGCTGGTCGAGACCTTTGCCGAGCGTCTGGCGCAAGTGCTGATGAGCGAATTCAAGATCACCTGGATGCGCCTCAAGCTGACCAAGCCAGGTGCCATTCCGGCTGCCACGGGTGGTGTTGGCGTGGAGATCGAGCGCGGATGTCGCTGACTCAGGTGTATCTCGGGCTCGGTAGCAACATCGAGCGCGAAGCCCATTTGCAGGCAGGCCTGGACGCCCTGGCGGGTTTCCTGGTGGATATGCGCTGCTCGGCGGTATTCGAAAGCCAGCCGGTGGGGATCAAGAGCGGGCCGTTTTTCAACTTTGTGGTCTCGGCCTTCACCGATCTGCCGCTGATGGAGCTGGATCGACGGTTGAAATTCATCGAGGCGGATAACGGCCGTTACGCGCCGGACCGCAAGGGCTTGCCGCTGGATATCGACGTGCTGCTCTTCGGCGATCTGGTGGGCAATTTCGATGGCTTGATCTTGCCGCGGGCAGAGATTCTGAAAAATGCCTTCGTGCTGTGGCCGTTGTCGCTGATTGCGCCGGATAGAGTGCATCCGGGCGTAGGCAAGAGCTTTGCAACCCTGTGGGATGAGGCGCAGATCGATCAGGTGTTAGCACCGGTGGCTTTTGAGTGGCGCGGCGAGCAGCTGACTCCTTTGAATTTGTTGTAAGGTGGATGACGCCATCGCGGGCAAGCCCGCTCCCACAAGTTAGCGTCGTTTACATAATCGACAAACGACTCGCACCTGTGGGAGCGGGCTTGCCCGCGATGCTTTTCAAGCAGGCGCCGCCGCTTTGTAAGCCTTCAACGTCTTGAGCCGCTCGCCCTTGATCGCCTCGCCCAATTCCGGTCCCTTGAATCCCTTCTCCAGCAACGGCTGAACGGCAACACTTCGCGCTGCAGTTGCCGCGCCCCGTAAATAATCCGCCTGTGGATAACTTCTCTGCTCCAGGCCTTTACGCCCTCGAGCGTCCATCTCGCACGCCGCGATAAATTCTTCAAAGCGCTGAGGTCGACGATAGACGTCGAAACTCTGCAGCAACTCCAGCAAGGTCGACGGTTTCAGCTCCAGAGCACGATGGCCATGGGTGTGATACTTGCCCACTAGCAGTGCCAGCTCCTGACAGTCTTTCGGTGCCTTGAAGCGCTCATTGACCGCTTTGATCAGCTTCAGGCCTTTGTGCTCGTGGGCTATGTGGCGGGGCCATTCTTCCTCGGGCGTCAAACCTTTGCCCAAGTCATGCAGCAAGCAGGCCCAGCGTACGGTCAGCGGTTGTTTGTGCAGCGCCGCTTGCTCCAGCACGCTCAGGGTATGCACGCCCGTATCGATTTCCGGGTGATGGGCTTCGGGTTGCGGTACACCGAACAGCGCGTCGACTTCCGGCATCAGTACCTTGAGCGCGCCGCACTCGCGCAACACCTCGATGAAGACTTGGGGTTGGTCTTCCATCAGCGCGCGGGCGATTTCTTTCCAACTGCGTTCGGGCGTCAACGCCTCCAATTCACCGGATTCGCTGAGTTGACGCATCAGCTCCAATGTCTCGGGGGCGACGGTGAAACCCAGTTCCGCATAACGCGCGGCAAAGCGAGCAACGCGTAGAACTCGGAGAGGATCTTCGGCGAACGCGGGGGAAACGTGACGCAGCAAGCGAGCCACGAGGTCCTGTTGACCGTGGTAAGGGTCGGTCAGGTTCTGTTGATCGTCCTCGGCCATGGCGTTGATCGTCAGGTCGCGACGAATCAGATCTTCTTCGAGGGTGACGTCGGGGCTGGCGTGGAAGATGAAGCCGCCGTAGCCGCGTCCATTTTTGCGTTCGGTGCGGGCGAGGGCGTATTCCTCACCGCTTTTGGGGTGAAGAAACACCGGGAAGTCCGCGCCCACCGGACGAAAGCCCTTGGCGAGCATTTCTTCGGTGGTGGCGCCTACAACGACCCAGTCGATATCGGTGACAGGTTTGCCCAGCAGGCGATCGCGGACCGCACCGCCGACTTTATAAATCTGCATAAAAAACCTCCGTTAGCCCGACAGAATAACCTTTGCGTCGAACTTCCGGAGGCAGAAAACAGGATCAAAGATGAATGACTGCCAAGTCCAGCCGGCCGTAATCCCCCTCGCCATGCTCGCTTCTGGGCGGAACATGGTGGGTTTTCATCACCTGATCCCCTTGCAGGGTTTCCAGGTGGATGTCGAAGCCCCAGAGGCGGTGCAGGTGCTTGAGCACTTCATCAGTGGAATCGCCCAGCGGTTTGCGGTCGTGTTGTTGGTGGCGCAAGGTCAGGGAGCGGTCGCCACGTCGGTCGATGCTGTAGATCTGTATGTTGGGTTCGCGATTGCCCAGGTTGTATTGCGCCGCCAGGGTTTCACGAATGGTTCGATAGCCGTCTTCGTCGTGTATCGCCGGAACCAGCAGATCGTCCTTCTGATCGTCATCGAGGATGCTGAACAGCTTGAGGTCACGGATCACTTTGGGTGACAGGTACTGCAGGATGAAACTCTCGTCCTTGAAGCTGCTCATGGCAAATTTGATACTGGACAACCAGTCGGTTCCGGCGATTTCCGGAAACCAGCGATAGTCCTCTTCGGTGGGGTGTTCGCATATCCGGCGGATATCACGATACATGGCAAAACCCAGGGTGTAGGGGTTGATTCCGCTGTAATAGGGGCTGTCGAAACCGGGCTGGAAGACCACGCTGGTATGGGAGGTCAGAAACTCCATCATGAAGCCATCGGTGACGAGGCCTTCGTCATACAAGTCGTTCATCAAGGTGTAGTGCCAGAACGTGGCCCAGCCTTCGTTCATCACCTGGGTCTGGCGCTGTGGATAAAAATACTGGGCGATCTTGCGTACGATCCGCACGATTTCGCGTTGCCAGGGCTCCAGCAACGGCGCATGTTTTTCGATGAAATACAGGATGTTTTCCTGAGGTTCGGCGGGGAAGCGTGCATTGTCCTTGTCGCTGTACTTGTCCGCGCCTTTTGGAATGGTCCGCCACAAATCGTTGATCTGCTTCTGCAGATGCTCTTCCCGATCCTTCTGCCGACGGCGTTCTTCTTCGGCGGAAATCGGATACGGGCGTTTGTACCGGTCGACCCCGTAATTCATCAGCGCATGGCAGGAGTCGAGCAAATCCTCTACCGCGTCGATGCCGTGGCGTTCTTCGCACTGCATGATGTACTGCTTGGCAAACACCAGGTAATCGATGATCGAGCTGGCGTCGGTCCAGGTGCGGAACAGGTAGTTGCCTTTGAAGAAACTGTTATGGCCATAGCAGGCGTGAGCCACCACCAGCGCCTGCATGCAGATGGTATTTTCTTCCATCAGATAGGCGATGCAGGGGTCCGAGTTGATCACAATCTCGTAGGCCAGCCCCATCTGGCCGCGACTGTAGGATTTTTCGGTGCTGAGGAAGTGTTTCCCATAGGACCAATGGTGATAACCCAAGGGCATGCCGACAGAGGCATAAGCGTCCATCATCTGCTCGGCGGTGATCACTTCGATCTGGTTGGGATACGTATCCAGCGCGTAGCGGGCCGCGAGACGACTGATTTCGCGGTCGTAGGCCTGGATCAGCTCGAATGTCCATTCGGAGCCGGTGGAAATGGGTTGGCGCTTCTGCTCTTTGGCGGTCATGTCACTAACCTGCGCTGGAAGAGTTCACGAAAGACCGGATAGATATCCCCGGCCGAGACCAGTTGCTGCTGGGCAAAAGTGTCAGAGAAGGCTTCGGCGATGCGTTCGTACTCGAACCACAAGGCCTGGTGTTCGCGCGGGGTAATCTCAACATAAGTGTAGTACTGCACGAACGGCATGATCTGATTGATCAGGATGTCGCGGCAGATCGGCGAATCGTCGTTCCAGTTGTCGCCGTCGGACGCCTGAGCGGCATAGATATTCCATTCGTTGCTCGGATAACGCTCGGCCATGATCTCTTGCATCAATTTCAGGGCGCTGGAGACGATCGTGCCGCCGGTTTCCCGGGAATAGAAAAACTCCTCCTCATCCACTTCACGGGCGCTGGTGTGGTGGCGAATGAACACGACGTCGATTTTGTCGTAGTTGCGCTTGAGAAACAGGTACAGCAGGATGAAGAAGCGTTTGGCGATGTCCTTGGTCGCCTGGGTCATGGAGCCGGACACGTCCATCAAGCAGAACATTACGGCTTTGGAGCTGGGGTTCGGCTGTTTGATCAGCAGGTTGTACTTGAGGTCGAAGGTGTCGAGAAACGGCACTCGGTGAATGCGCGCGCTGAGCTTCTCGATTTCTGCTTCGAGCTCCTGGATATCGCCGAAGTTGTCCGGTTCTTCCCGTTTAAGTCGCAGCAGTTCCTCTTTGACTTCGCGCAATTTCGCCCGGCTGCTGCCGGACAAGGCAATGCGTCGGGCATGGGCCGAACGCAGCGTGCGGATAATGTTGATCCGTGACGGGTTGCCCTCGTTGCTGATACCGGCGCGTACGGTCTTGAAGGTGTCGGTGCCGGTCAGGTGGCGTTTTACCAGGTTAGGCAGTTCAAGGTCCTCGAACATGAATTCGAGGAATTCCTCCTGGGTAATCTGGAAGACGAACTCGTCCATCCCTTCACCCGTGTTACCGGCCTTGCCAGGGCCTCTGCCGCCGCCACCTCCTGGCGGGCGGGCAATGTGCTCGCCGCTGGTGAATTCCTTGTTGCCGGGATGCACGATGGTTTGCTTGCCGCCACGACCGTGGTGAAGCACCGGCTCGTCGATGTCGCGGCCGGGAATGCTGATCTGCTCGCCGTGTTCCATATCGGTAATGGAGCGTCGGCTGACCGCCTCTTCGACGGCCTTTTTGATGTGATCACGGTAGCGCCGCAGAAACCGCTGGCGGTTCACCGTGCTCTTGTTCTTGCCATTGAGACGTCGGTCGATCACATAGCTCATGACTGCTCCTTAGAAGCTGTCCTGAAAGGGGCGCGCGTTAACGCAGCATAAGGCCAGTGCCGGAGGGTGTACACGCTCCCCCAAGCGCTTTGATGCTGCCTGAACCTCGCTACCGCATTTCGGACACCTCCAGAGGCCTGTGTAACAGAAAAAGCGTAAACAGGCCTCGGGCTAACGACAACCGGTCTGACCGGCAGCGGGTTACTGTGATTTTCTGACCCGCAAGTACCACTCGGACAGCAGTCGTACCTGTTTGTCGGTGTAGCCCCGCTCGACCATCCGTGTGACGAAGTCGTTGTGCTTCTGCTGGTCCTCTTTGCTGGCCTTGGCGTTGAAGCTGATGACCGGCAGCAAATCCTCGGTGTTGGAGAACATTTTCTTCTCGATGACCACCCGCAGTTTTTCGTAGCTGAGCCAGGTTGGGTTCTTGCCGTTGTTGTTGGCTCGGGCGCGCAGTACGAAGTTGACGATTTCGTTGCGGAAATCCTTCGGATTGCTGATGCCGGCCGGTTTTTCGATTTTCTCCAGTTCTTCGTTCAGGGCTACGCGGTTGAGGATCTCGCCGGTTTCCGGGTCGCGGTATTCCTGATCCTGAATCCAGAAGTCGGCGTACAGCACGTAGCGATCGAAGATGTTCTGACCGTACTCGCTGTAAGACTCAAGGTAGGCAGTCTGGATCTCCTTGCCGATGAATTCGATATAACGCGGCGCCAGGTACTCTTTCAGGAAGCGCAGATAGCGTTCCCGGGTCTCGGCCTGGAACTGTTCCTGTTCGATCTGCTGTTCCAGTACGTAGAGCAGATGTACCGGGTTGGCGGCGATTTCGTGCGGATCGAAGTTGAAGACCTTCGAAAGAATCTTGAAGGCGAAGCGGGTCGACAGACCGTTCATGCCTTCGTCGACACCCGCTGCGTCGCGGTATTCCTGGATCGACTTGGCCTTCGGATCGGTGTCCTTGAGATTTTCGCCGTCATACACGCGCATCTTGGAGTAGATGTTGGAGTTTTCCGGTTCCTTGAGGCGCGAGAGCACGGTGAACTGAGCGAGCATTTTCAGCGTGTCGGGCGCGCAATGGGCCTTGGCCAGCGAGCTGTTGAACAGAAGCTTGTCGTAGATCTTCACCTCGTCGCTGACGCGCAGGCAGTACGGCACTTTGACGATATAGATCCGGTCGATGAATGCTTCGTTGTTCTTGTTGTTGCGGAAGGTGTGCCATTCCGATTCGTTGGAGTGGGCCAGCAGGATCCCGGTAAACGGAATCGCCCCCAAACCTTCGGTGCTGTTGTAGTTGCCTTCCTGGGTGGCCGTCAGCAATGGGTGCAGCACCTTGATCGGTGCCTTGAACATTTCGACGAACTCCATCAAGCCCTGGTTGGCCCGGCACAGCGCCCCCGAGTAGCTATAGGCATCGGCGTCGTTCTGCGGGAACTCTTCCAGTTTGCGAATATCGACCTTGCCCACCAGTGCCGAGATGTCCTGGTTGTTTTCATCTCCCGGCTCGGTTTTCGCGACTGCGATCTGGTTGAGGATCGATGGATAGAGTTTCACCACGCGGAACTGGCTGATGTCGCCGCCGAATTCGGCCAGGCGCTTGGTGGCCCATGGCGACATGATGGTATTGAGATAGCGCCGGGGAATGCCGAAGTCTTCCTCGAGGATCGCGCCATCTTCGGTGGCGTTGAACAGACCCAGGGGCGACTCGAAAACCGGCGAGCCCTTGATTGCGTAGAAGGGCACTTTCTCGATCAGTTGTTTGAGCTTTTCGGCCAGGGACGACTTACCGCCACCGACAGGGCCCAGCAGGTAGAGGATTTGTTTCTTCTCTTCCAGACCCTGGGCCGCATGGCGGAAATACGACACGATCTGGTCGATGCATTCTTCCATCCCATGGAAGTCTTCAAAGGCCGGATAGCGGCGGATCACCTTGTTGGAAAAGATTCGCGACAGCCTCGAGTTGGTCGAGGTGTCGAGCAGCTCCGGTTCTCCGATGGCCAGCAAGAGACGCTCGGCGGCGGAAACGTAGGCGCTGCGGTCCTTTTTGCACAGCTCCAGGTACTCCTGCAGAGAGAGTTCTTCCTGGCGCGTGGACTCGAAGCGTTGTTGGAAGTGGCTAAAGATACTCATGACGTCACCTCGCTCGATACGTGGAGCCGACGCCGGATCACTCAGTCGATGCTGGCAGCAACCGAACAGGCAGTTGCTGTTTACCCCCCAGAACTCTCCCGGAGCTGACGACTCCGAAAGCTACTCCCGATGACCCGCGCGCCGGTGTACCGGCTCTCCCCTGTTTTGGATGGCCTGCGCTTAAGGATAGTTGGGAATTTGGAAGGTAAATGCAAGATGCGTAATAAGTTGTGGCAGACCGTTCGTCTGTCACCGCGCTAGCCCGCGGGGACCGGGGCTTGCGCGCGTTGAAAATAATTATTCGGAAGTGCCTTGCGCCGTTTCCGAAGGATAGGTCGTACGCCACAACTCGAAACCGCCATCCATGCTATAGACGTCGGAGAAGCCTTGGCTGACTAGATACGCAGCCGCGCCCTGGCTGGAATTGCCGTGATAGCAGACCACTACCGTCGGCGCGTCCAGGTCAGCGCCCTGAATGAAAGCATGCAGAGAATGATTGTCCAGATGCTTGGAGCCGGCAATGTGCAGCGCGGCAAACGTTGCCGGATCGCGGACATCGACCACTACCGCGCCTTGTTCGCGCAGGGCCTGGGCCTGTTCTGGGGGGATACGTTTGAATTCGCTCATGGCGGGCTCCTGTGGCTCGGCTGAAAGCGCAGTCTAGCGCGGGGCGCTGGCTGACGTTTGTTCGGGGATAGAGGTGGCGACTGGCGGCCGGGTTTTACCTCTGGCGTCGCATTTACATTGCAGGCGCTCACCGGTGTCGACGTTCATCAGGGTCATGGCGCCACCCCAGACGCAACCGGTGTCGAGCGCAAACAGACCTGGCTCGTTGCACTGGCCTTCGAGCGCCGCCCAATGGCCGAAGATGATCTTCAGGCCTTTGGTCTTGCGCTCCTTGTGGGCAAACCATGGCGCATAACCCGGCGGCGCGGTGTCGATGCCTTCCTTGCCCTTGAGATCGAGTTTGCCGTCGCTGGTGCAAAAGCGCATCCGGGTGAAATAGTTGGTGATGACTCGCAAGCGCGCTGCGCCTTTGAGGTCGTTGTCCCATTTCACCGGCTCGTTGCCGTACATACCGTCGAGGTAAGGCGCGAAGCGGTTGTCGTCGTGCAGGGCTTCTTCGACTTCGGCGGCGCACTTCAAGGCTTTGCGCAGCGACCATTGCGGCGGAATGCCCGCATGGACCAGGGCGATATCGCGCTGTTCGTCGTAATGCATGAGCTTTTGTTGCCGAACCCACTCCAGAAGCTCCGCGCAATCGGGTGCTTCAAGAATCTCGCGAAGCGTGTCGGCCTTCTTCAGGCGTTCGATGTTTTGCCCGACCGCCAGCAAGTGCAGGTCGTGGTTGCCGAGTACGCACACCAGCGACTCGCGGAGGCTATAAAGGAAGCGCAAGGTGTCCAGCGACTGTGGGCCACGGTTGATGAGGTCACCCACCAGCCACAAGCGATCCTTTGCCGGGTCGAAAGAGACTTGCTTGAGCAGGCATTGCAGCGGCTCAAGGCAACCTTGCAAATCGCCGACGGCATACGTCGCCATCAGTGCAGGGCTCCGGGTACCGCCAGACGGAATGGAGCGATGATGGCATCGAAGTGCTTACCGTCGTCGGCGACCATCTCATAAGTGCCCTGCATCGTACCGACCTTGGACGTCATGACGGTGCCGCTGCTGTAAGTATGGCTCTCGCCCACGGCGATCAACGGCTGCTGGCCGACGACGCCTGCACCACGAACCTCCTCGACATGCCCGTCACCGTCGGTGATCACCCAATGCCGTGAAAGCAGTTTGGCGGGCACCAGGCCATTGTTCTGCACGGTGATGGTGTAGGCGAAGGCAAAGCGATTTTGCTCGGGTTGCGATTGTTCTGCCAGATAGCGGGTGACGACGCTGACGTCGACCTGATAACGAGGATCGGACATGCAAAAGGCCTTAGAAACGAAGCGGGACGCGGGGCATAGCTGATAGAACTCAGTCTAGGCCAAGTATCGGGTAGTAAACCAGAGTGGCGTCCTACCCGATAGCGCTCATCGCCTTTCAGTCGGTGGCAGGCTTGTGTAGGACTTGTTCGCTGAGCTTGTCGGCCAGACGAACGAAGGCCGCCAGATCGAGCTGCTCGGGGCGTAGGCTGCCATCGACGCCGGCAGCTTCGATTTCAGCGTTGCTCAGCAACAATTTCAGCGTGTTGCGCAGGGTTTTACGGCGCTGGTTGAAGGCTTCGCGCACGACGCGCTCCAGCAGTTTGTGATCTTTGGCTGGATGCGGGAGTACCGCGTGAGGCACCAGCCGCACGATGGCCGAATCGACTTTCGGCGGCGGATTGAATGCGCCCGGGCCGACGTTGAACAGATGTTCGACCCGGCAATGGTACTGAACCATGATCGACAGGCGACCCCAGTCACCGCCACCAGGCCCCGCCGCCAGACGCTCGACCACTTCTTTTTGCAGCATGAAGTGCATGTCACGAATCAGGCTTGCGTTGTGCAGCAGATGAAAAATCAGCGGCGTAGAGATGTTGTACGGCAGGTTGCCGACCACTCGCAGGCTGTTCGGAGCGGCGTTCAGGCTGTTGAAGTCGAACTTCAGCGCGTCGCCTTGATGCAGGTGGAAATTGCTCTTGCCGGCGAACTGCTGGTTGAGGATCGGGATCAGGTCCTTGTCCAGCTCTACTACGTCCAACTGGGCGCCGCTGTCGAGCAGGCCTTTGGTCAATGCACCCTGGCCCGGGCCGATTTCCAGCAGACGGTCTTCAGGTTTGGCATGAATGGAACGCAGGATACGGTCGATAACGCCGGCATCGTGCAGGAAGTTCTGGCCGAAGCGCTTGCGCGCCCGGTGTTGGTAATGCTCGGTCATAAACGGGTCTCGGCCATCTGGTAGGCGGTTTCCAGGGCGACTTGCAGGCTGCCGGTATCAATTTTGCCGCTGCCGGCCAGATCCAGGGCGGTGCCATGGTCGACCGAAGTGCGGATGATCGGCAAGCCGAGGGTCACGTTGACTGCCGCGCCGAAACCTTTGTATTTCAGCACGGGCAGGCCCTGGTCATGGTACATCGCCAGCACCGCGTCGCAGTGCTCCAGATATTTGGGGGTAAACAGAGTGTCGGCGGGCAGGGGACCGCGAAGGTCCATGCCCTCGCCGCGCAGGCGCTCTAATGTAGGTTCGATGATGTCGATTTCTTCATGGCCCAGATGACCGCCTTCACCGGCGTGCGGGTTAAGCCCGCAAACCAGGATGCGTGGCTGGGCGATGCCGAATTTTTCTTGCAGGTCGGCGTACAGGATCCGCGTGACCCGCTCCAGGCGCTCCGGTGTGATTGCATCGGCAATCTCGCGAAGGGGCAGGTGAGTGGTGACCAATGCCACGCGCAAGCCGCGGGTGGCGAGCATCATCACCACTTGCGCGGTATGAGTCAGGTCAGCGAGAAATTCCGTGTGCCCGGAAAAAGCGATTCCGGATTCATTGATCACGCCCTTGTGCACCGGGGCGGTGATCATGCCGGCGAAATGCCCGTCCAGGCAGCCCTGGCCAGCACGCGTCAGGGTTTCCAGGACGAAAGCCGCATTGGCTTTGTCCAGTTGCCCGGCGATGACCTTGGCGTTAAGCGGCGTATCCCACACGTACAGGCTGTTGGCAGGTGCGGGAGCATCCGGCCAGCTGTCGGGCGTTACCGACAGCAGATCAACAACCACGCCCAACTGCGCGGCCCGCTCGATGAGCAGGTCGCGGCTGGTAATGGCAATCAGAGGGTGTGGCTGGGCTTGCGAGGCGAGCAGCAGGCACAGGTCAGGACCTATGCCGGCCGGTTCGCCGGGGGTCAACGCGAAACGCTTGGGTTTCACTGCGTTGCCTGGTCTGCACCAGGGAGCTTGATTTCTACATACGCTTCGTCACGGATCTGACGCAGCCAGGTTTGCAGCTCTTCATCGTATTTGCGGTTACGCAGTACGGTCATCGCTTGCTGTTCGCGGGCCTGGCTGGTGCTGTCGGTGGCGCGGCGGCCAAGGACTTCCAGAACGTGCCAGCCATATTGAGTCTGGAACGGCTTGGACAGCTGACCTTGTGGGGTCTTGGCCATCACTTCGCGGAACTCAGGCACCAGTGCATTCGGGTCGATCCAGTTCAGGTCGCCACCGTTGAGGGCGGAGCCCGGATCTTCCGAGAAGCTTTTCGCCAGCTCGCCGAAATCTTCGCCCGCTTCGATACGGGAATAGAGCGAATCAGCCAGAGCCTTGGTTTTTGCTTCGTCGCGGATCGGGCTTGGTTTGACCAGAATGTGACGCACATGCACTTCGTCACGCACCTGGGCTTCGCCGCCACGCTTGTCGAGGATCTTCAAAATGATGAAGCCGCCCGGGGTACGCATAGGCTGGGTCACGTCACCCACTGCCATGGTGCCCAGCAGGCGATCGAACGGAGGTGGCAGTTGAGCGGCTTTACGCCAGCCCATGTCGCCGCCTTCCAGTGCGGTTTCGCTGGCGGATTTGGCGATTGCCAACTGACCGAAGTCAGCGCCTTGCTTGAGTTGCTGGTAAACCGCGTCGGCTTGTTTGGCTGCATTCTGAATCGCGTCGGAGTTGGCGCTTTCCGGCGTAGGAATCAGGATGTTGGCCAGACGGAACTCTTCGGACAGCTGCATCTTGCCCAGGTCGGACGCCAGGAAGTTCTTCACTTCCTGCTCGGACACCTGGATGCGTTCAGCCACACGGCGCTGACGTACACGGCTGATGATCATTTCGCGGCGAATCTGGTCACGAGCGTCGTCATAAGACAGGCCGTCGCGAGACAAAGCGGAGCGGAATTGCTCAATAGACATGTTGTTGCGCTGGGCAATGGTGCCGACGGCCTGGTTCAGTTCTTCATCGGTAATGCGGATGCCGGAACGCTCGCCGATCTGCAGTTGCAGGTTTTCGACGATCAGACGTTCGAGCACCTGCTGATCCAGCACGCCGGCAGGCGGTACGGCAGCACCGCGTTTGGCGATGGTTTGCTGAACTTCGTGAACGCGCTGGTCCAGTTGGCTCTGCATGACCACGTCGTTGTCGACGATAGCCACCACTTTATCGATGGATTGTACCGCGGCGTTGGCCGCGGTACCCAGGAACAGCGCGCCCAGTATCAGCGGGCGCAGACAATCAGAAAGCTTGGTCTTCACGTTCACGATAACCTTGGATGCCTTTGTCGAGGAAGCTCTCTACCTTGGCGCCAGTGAGGCCGCCGAGTCCCTTCAGAACAATTTGGAGGAAGACGCCGTGGTCGCCTTTTTCGTTTTCCGGGGCGTTCTGACTGAACTCGTCATAGCTGACCCAGTAACGGTTGATCTGGCGCAATTTCCAGCAGCAGTTGTCGTATTCGAAACCACCGAAGGCTTCCAGAGTACGGTTGCGGTTGTAGTCATACTGCCAGCGGCTGATGGCGTTCCACTGCGGCACGATCGGCCAGATCACCGAGAAGTCGTGCTGCTTGATCTTGTAGTAGTCCTTCACATAGCCAGGAGTGCCCGGAGTACCGTAGTCACCACCGCCTACCGACCATTTACCGGTGTTCTGGTCATAACGGACCTGGTCATTGCGATAGCGATAACCGGCGTTGATGACCTTGTTCGGGTTGTCTTCAGGCTGGTAGTGGAACATCGCGCTGCCCGAGCGAGGGCTGCGGCTGTCCGGGTCCCAGTTGTAATCGGCGGTGGTGCGCCAATCGCGGTTCCAGCGGTATTCGTATTCCAGCGCATAAGGCGAAACACTGGATTTTGCATCATCGCGGGTTTTCGCATCGATACCTGGCAACTGTACTTCGCGGTCCTTGAAGTACAAGGCCTGGCCGACGCTGATGCGTTGACGTTCGAAGCCGTTGTCTTCAATCCAGCGGTTGGTCACGCCCAGCGACAGCTTGTTCTCGTCGCCGACACGGTCGGAGCCGGAGAAGCGGTTGTCGCGGAACAGCGAGGCGTAGTTGAAGGTGTATTCGCTGGTGTCGAACACCGGAATATCCTTCTGGTCTTCCTCAGGTACATAGAGGTAGAACAGGCGCGGTTCCAGGGTTTGACGGTAGTTTTTTCCGAACCAGGAAGTGTTGCGGTCAAAGTACAGGCCGCTGTCGATGCTGGCGATCGGTACGCCACGGTTCTGGTTGCTGCTGAACGTGCCGTTGACCCTGTCCTGCTCGGCGCTTTGCGAAGCGATGTCGCTTTTGCCCCTGCCGTCCAGATCCAGTTGATACTGCGTGTACTGGTACTTGAGCGATGGCTTGAGGAAGCCATACGTCCAGTTCAGCGGCAGACTGACACCTGGTTTGAGATTCAAACGCTCGCCGTTGGCGCGTGCCAGACCAAAGATGTTGTTATCCAGACGTGGCTCGGTGGTAATCCCGTCCTCCTGGACGAATGTTCCACTCTTCAGGTCGCGATCAAAGCGAACGATCTCGGTCTCGTAATCGAAGTTCAAACCTTCCGGATGGTATGGCAGCTGACCATTGAAGGTGATCTGCGGCAAACGATCATAAGGCGTGATGTTCGAAACAGTCGCCAGCTGATAAGCCTGGGCATTCAAACGAGCGGTGTAGCTGTCGCCACGATAGGTGACAGAACCCTGCTGGTTCACGTAATCGGAGCTCTTCACACCAATCTGGTCAGTCTGCAGATCCTGGAAGTAATACGGATCGCTGATCTTGGTGTAATCGACCTGAGTCATTACGCGCGAGTCCAGACCACCCTTGTGCTGCCAGTTGTACATGTAGCGGGTTTTATCGTAGTCGCTCTGCAGCTTGCGATCGTCGTTCTCGTCGTTGAGGTATGCGGCGCCGAACTGACCTTCGCTGGATTCGGTCAGGTAGCGGAACTCGCCTTCCATCAACAGGCCACGCTTGCTCATGTAGCGTGGGTACAACGTGGCATCGTAGTTCGGTGCCAGGTTGAAGTAATACGGGGTGACCAGCAGGAAGCCGGTATCGCTGCCGGTGCCAATGGTCGGTGGCAGGAAGCCGGACTGGCGACGGTCGTCGATCGGGAAATAGATGTACGGCGTGTACAGAACCGGAATGTCCTTGACCCGCAGCGTCACGTTGGTCGCAGTACCGAAACCGGTCGCCGGGTTCAAGGTGATGTTGTTGCCCTTGAGCTGCCAGGCGTTGCTGTCCGGTTCGCACGTGGTGTACGTACCGTCCTTGAGGCGGATGATCGCGTTCTCGGCCCGTTTGGCATATAGCGCGTTACCGCGGATACGCGATTTGTGCATCACGTATTCGGCGTTGTCGACTTTGGCTTCACCCGTGTCGAGCTGCACGTCGGCGTGGTCGCCCACGATCAGTGCGCCGTTGTCGCGAACACGCACGTTGCCGCTCAGTTCGCCACGGCTCTCGGCCTGGTACAGGTTCGCTTCGTCGGCTTCTACCTGCATGCTGCCCTGACGCATAACGACGTCACCGGCCAGAGTAGCGACCTGCTCGTCCTGCTTATAGCGAGAGGCTTTGGCACCGAGAAAGGTCGGAGCGTCACTTTTACTCGTCTTGTCATTCATGCCAGGACGAATCGGTTCGATATAGGAACCAGAGCAGTAAGGACCGGTTTCGGCCAATTGCGCTGCGGTGAGCTTCTCGCGCGGAACCCAGTCGAGGTGACTGTAGTCTTCACTACGCGACTTCAGGCCACGGCCCTTGGACTCGGTAACCAGGACAGGCTTGGCGCCGGTGTCTGCGCTGGAGCCGGTGTCTGCCGCAGCTTCGCCAGTGGCGGAAACTGCGCTGCCGTCATGGACGGGGCGTGGCGGCAATGCAGCAGCCGGTGCCTTTGGCGCACAGTCCCAGGCACCCGAAGCAGAGACTGAGCAGTCATACTGTTCCGCGGCGACCACGAACGAAGTGGCTAGAGGTTGCAGGGCCAGCAGACTGCCGGTGACCAACAACGGAAATTTTTTACGAAACGCGGGGGATTTCAATGCCATCTTATTAGTCCGGGCTTCCTGCGTGCCATCTGCCCGCGGTGTGGGCCGCACGCCTCTCGATGGTCTGAAAAAGATGCTGGATAATAAAGCATGACCCGCTTGACGGCTAGCGCCGTCGGAGACCCTTGCAATGCCTGACCAAGATGTACGTTTGCAACACCTGAAAGTTTGGCTCGATGAACAGTTGGCTATCCTCTTTGCAGAACAAGGTTGGGGCTCCGTGCCCCCGGCCACGTTGACTGCGGCCAGTAGCGACGCGAGTTTTCGGCGCTATTTCCGCTGGGAAGGCGCAGGCAGAAGTTTCGTCGTGATGGACGCGCCGCCGCCCCAGGAAAACTGCAAACCTTTCGTGGATATCGCTTTTTTGTTGGCGAAATCCGGAATAAACGTGCCGAAAATTTATGCCGAAGACCTCGATCGTGGTTTTCTTTTGCTCAATGACCTGGGCAACAAGACTTACCTGGACGTGATCGACAGCGAAAACGCCGACGAATTGTTCAAGGATGCCCTGCAAGCACTGCTGGCTTTCCAGCAGTTGCCGATGGTGGCGCCGCTGCCGAGTTATGACGTGGCGCTGCTGCGTCGCGAGCTGGAACTGTTCCCTGAGTGGTATGTGAAACGTGAGCTGGGCATCGAGTTCGACTCGGCGCAGCAAACACTTTGGCAGCAGGTCAGCGACCTGCTGATCGACAGCGCTCTGGCTCAGCCCAAAGTCCTGGTGCATCGCGACTACATGCCGCGCAACCTGATGCTCAGCGAACCGAATCCCGGCGTGCTGGATTTCCAGGATGCGGTTTACGGTCCTGTGACCTACGACGTGACTTGCCTGTTCAAGGACGCCTTCCTCAGCTGGCCTGAGGAGCGCGTGCGTGGCTGGTTGGAGGATTACTGGCAGCAAGCGGGCGCGCTCGACATCCCGGTGCAGCCTGACTTTGAAGACTTCTTGCGCGCCAGCGACCTGATGGGCGTGCAACGCCACCTGAAAGTCATCGGCATTTTCGCCCGGATCTGCCATCGCGACGGCAAGCCGCGCTACCTCGGCGACGTGCCGCGCTTCTTTGCTTATATAGACGCCGTCATCGCCCGTCGCCCTGAACTGGCGGAGTTGGGTGAGTTGCTGGCCAGTCTGCGTGCTGGAGCGACTGCATGAAGGCAATGATTCTGGCCGCGGGTAAAGGCGAGCGCATGCGTCCGCTGACCCTGACCACGCCAAAACCACTGGTTCGCGCTGGCGGAGTGCCCCTGATCGAATATCACCTGCGCGCCTTGGCGGCTGCAGGGTTTAGCGAGATCGTGATCAACCATGCCTGGCTCGGTCAGCAGATCGAAGATTATCTGGGCGATGGTTCGCGGTACGGCGTGAGCATCCAGTACTCGGCGGAAGGTGAGCCGCTGGAAACCGGTGGCGGTATTTTCCGTGCGTTGCCGTTGTTGGGAGACGAGGCCTTTGTGGTGGTCAACGGTGACATCTGGACCGACTACGATTTCAGTATGTTGCATCAGCCCATCGCCGGGCTCGCTCATTTGGTGCTGGCGGACAACCCGGCTCATCATCCGAGCGGGGATTTCACCCTGCTCGATGGCCTGGTGCAGGACGGTCAACCGGACACATCAACCCTGACCTATAGCGGCATTGCCGTGCTGCACCCGCAGCTGTTTGACGGGTGCTCGGCCGGTGCCTTCAAGCTTGCACCGCTGCTGCGCAAAGCCATGGCTGACGGGCAAGTGACCGGTGAACGCCTGAATGGGCATTGGGTGGATGTCGGCACCCACGAGCGCTTGGCTGAAGTAGACACTCTGATAGAAGCGAGACGCTGACATGTTGTGGCCAGGGACTCTGATTGGAGCCGGAGCGGGCTTTGCTATAGCCAGCATTCCGGGGGCCATGCTCGGCGCTTTATTGGGACAGGCGCTGGACCGGCGCTTGCACCTGCAAAGCTGGGCGCATTTATGGGAGAAGTTCGGAGGTCGCTCGGTGCTGCGCAACGATGAGCTGCTGTTCGTGTTGCTAGGCCGATTGGCCAAGAGCGATGGACGGGTAGTGGATGGCCACATTCAGCAGGCGCGGCAGGAAATGCGTTCGCTGGAAATGACCGAGTCGGCGCAACGTCGGGCGATTGCAGCATTCAATCGCGGTAAGTCGGGGCACGACCGGTTGCGCGGTTATCTGCGACGCCTGAGTGCTCAACCCCATGCGGCGGAAGGTGTGTTGCGTGCCTGTTGGCGGATGGTCTGGGCTGATGGTCGCGCCGGTAGCAATGAGCGCGAGCTGATAGCCCAGTGGGGCAAATGGCTCGGCTGGACGTCGCATCAAGTGCAGGCGCTGGCCAGCGATTACGAGCCGCAGAAGCGACCGTTGGTCACCAGCGCGATCACGTATCAGGATGCCTTGCGACTGTTGGGAGTGTCTGCCACGAGTGAGCCGGCACAGATCAAGCACGCCTATCGACGCCTGCTCAGTCGGCATCATCCGGACAAGATTGCCGGCAGCGGTGCGACGGCGTTGCAGGTTCGTGAGGCAACGGACAAGACTCGTGAATTGCATACCGCTTATACGTTGATTCGTGAGCGGCGGGATTTTCGTTAGCCAAAGGTTTGTGTCGCTAGTGATGCCGCCATCGCGGGCAAGCCTCGCTCCCACAGGATTTGAATCGTACGCAATTTTTTGCTATCGACATAAAACCTGTGGGAGCGAGGCTTGCCCGCGATGAGGACGACTCGGTCTATCAGTCCGCCGCCGGCTGCGGATTCAACCACCCGCGCACCCGCCGCACCAACTGCTCTTGCTCGGCCTTGGCATTCCCCGGCAAAGCCTGGAGCGACACCTGACTGAACCCCGATGTTTTCAAGCGCTTGCTGGCCTGCAAACGTTCCAGCGCCGCGTTACGATCCACCGGCTTATCCATATAGAAGATGTCTGCGGCAGGCAGCTTCAAGGTGGGTGTGAGCTCAGCCAGTCCCGGTTTTGCTGCAACAGGCGTCTGGGCGGCAATCATCACGAATTTCTCGACTTGCGATGGCTGCTTCTCGCTCAGATAACGCGCGGCCCAGTAAGCGCCGGTACCATGGCCCAGCACGACGATACTGCGAGCGCTTTGCTGTTCGGCGTAGGCGATGGCGGCATCGATGCGCGCGAAGATTCGCTCAGCGTCGGCTTTGGCCTGTTCTTCGGTGGTTTCGACGATGGCCTTGTCGGCCACGTCCGCTTCGCCGCCGGCCGCCTGTTCGATGGGCGCCGCAGTCGTCGCGTCTTTGCTGCCGGCATCAGGCGTTTTGGGCGCTGGCGCCACTTCGACGATACGTGGCGCAATGGCTTCGCTTTGCAGGTCCGGCAAGGTGATACTCAGGCTGCTCCACTCGGCGTCCGGCAATTTACGGCGCAATGGGCTGATCGCTTGCGGCCAGTCAACGGTTTCGCCGGCGCCCGGGATGATAATCACCGCGCCTTTGGGTTCGGCGGTATTGGCCGGTTTCCACAAGGCGAGAAAGCTGTCGGTGCCGGCTTGCAGTTGTTGCTGTTCCTGCGCAGGGATTTTTCGCTCAAGTGCTGCCGCTTCTTCCTGACTACGCTCAAGCAGCCGCTGGCGTTCAACCGGTTTTTCTTCTGCGGGTTTTTCCGCGGCGGCAGGTGCCGGGTCAGCCGCTTCGACGGAAAACGCGCAAGGCAGGATCAACGACAGGCACAATGCTGGCAGTGCCAGGCGGTAGACAGGGGGCATCGGATATTCCAGGCCAGAAGTTATTCCGGCAGCCTAATGGGTTGGTCAGTATTTGTCAGTGTGTGAGACTTCGATGATGCATTTTCGCTGCCTGTGGGTTATCGGCTGTTTGTGGTTTCCCTTGATGGGCTGGGCGGCGCCCGCGCCACCGGCGCACGTCGTGCAGCTGTTGCCAGCGCAACAGCAATGGCTGGCGCAGCATGGCGAGTTGCGGGTCGGAGTGGTGTTGCAAACGCCTTATGCCCAATACGATCGCCGCTTGCAGCGCCTGTCCGGGGTTAATATCGAGCTGATGAAGTGGCTGGCCAAGGCGCTCAAGATCGAACTGAGCTGGCGTAATTATCCCGATCTTGCGCAACTGGAAGCCGCCGCCCGTGAAGGCGACATCGATATCGCGCCAGGTCTGACGCAAACCCCCGTGGGTTTGCGGCTCTGGCAATTTTCCGACCCATACATGCGGGTGTCGCAACTGGTGGTCAGCGACCAGAAAAGCACCGGGGCGGTAGAACTGGAAAAACTCGACAGCCAGACCCGCGTCGCCGTGCGCATGCCCAGCGTCACCGCCGATTATCTGCGCAGCAATTATCCCCATCTGAACTTGCAGGGCGTGCCTCTGGAGCGCCAGGCGCTGCAACTGTTGTTGAGTCAGCAGGCCGGCTACGCCGTGGTCGATGAAGCGCAGTTCGGGCGTCTGTCTGCCGAGCCTGAGTTCTCCGGGCTGGCGGTGGTGGGCGATATCGGTTTCCCGCAACTGCTGCGAGTGGCCACGCGCCGGGATTGGCCGGAGTTGGCCGGCATCGTCGAAAGCGCGCTGCGGGCGATCCCGGCCAAGGATCTGGAGCAACTGCACAATCAATGGGTGCAACCCAAGTATCCGCGGCTGTCCGAGTCGCCGGGTTTCTGGCAAAACCTCTGCCTGCTCTTGGTGGTGTTGCTGCTGAGCAGCATGGCCATTGTGTTCTGGCAACGTCGCCAGCAACACAGTCTGGAGCAGCGATTGCTGGCGGCGCGCGAAGACATTGCCCTGCGCGAGGCCAGCGAAGAGGCCTTGCGCCTCACGCAATTTTCCATCGATCAGAGCACCGTCGGCATCCTCTGGGTCAACTGGGACAGCCATGTGCGCTATGCCAACCGGGCGGCTGAAACCATGCTCGGCTACCCGGTGGGCGGGATCATTGATCGGCCATTGATCGACTTCGAGCCCGGCTTGCACATGGACCGCTGGCTGAGCCTGTGGAAACGTGCCCGGACCAGTGACGAAGCGCCGCAAAGTTTCGAGACCCATTGCGTGCGAGCGGACGGCAGTATCCTGCCGGCAGATGTTTCGTTGAGCTTTTTGCGTTTTCGCGATGGTGAATACCTGGTGGTTTACCTCAATGACGTCACCGAGCGTCGTCGCGCCCTGGCCGCGTTGCAGGAAAGCGAAGCGCGCCTGCAAGGGATCGCCGCCAACGTCCCCGGCCTGGTCTTTCGTCTGGAGCGCGCGCCGGTGACCGGGCAGATCGACTTTGCCTACATCAGTGAAGGCAGCGAGAGCCTGGTGGGGTACTCGCCGGCGACTCTGGCCCATCGTGACAAAGGCTTGCGCAGCCTGGTGCATCCGGATGACAAAGCCAGTTATCACCAGACTCAGGATCACGCGCTGGACACCGACAGTGACTGGTCGTGGCAGGGCCGGATTCTGACCCGTCAGGGCGAACAGCGCTGGGCCGAGATCAAGGCCATCACTCGCCGCCTCGATGACGGCGCCTATGTCTGGGACGGGATCGTCTGGGACATCACCGAGAGCAAGCGCATCGAACTGGAACTGGCCAGCTCCCGCGAGCAATTGCGCGAGTTGTCCGCGCACCTGGAGAGCGTTCGGGAAGAGGAAAAGGCCCGCATCGCCCGGGAAGTTCACGACGAATTGGGTCAGATGCTGACCGTGTTGAAGCTGGAAACGTCCATGTGCGAACTGGCCTACGCCCAGCTCGATCCGGGCCTGCATGAACGCTTGAACAGCATGAAGCGGTTGATCGCGCAGCTGTTTCAACTGGTGCGCGATGTGGCCACGGCTCTACGACCGCCGATTCTCGATGCCGGGATTGCCTCGGCCATTGAATGGCAGGCCCGGCGGTTCGAGGCGCGCACGCAGATCCCGTGCCTGGTACAAGTGCCGGATAACCTGCCGGTGCTCAGCGATGCCAAGGCCATCGGGCTGTTCCGGATCCTTCAGGAAGCGCTGACCAATGTCATGCGCCACGCCCAGGCGCATACTGTTGAACTGACGCTGGCCCTTGAGGGCGATGAACTCTGCCTGACTGTCAGCGATGATGGCGTAGGATTTGTCGCCGTCACTGGCAGGCCGACATCCTTTGGAGTGGTCGGCATGCGTGAGCGGGTGTTGATCATGGGCGGGCAGTTATCGCTTGAGAGTGAGCCGGGGGAGGGTACGACCCTGAGTGTAAGAGTGCCGTTGGACCGCTAAAAGATCGCAGCCTTCGGCAGCTCCTACGCCGAACGCATACCCCTGTAGGAGCTGCCGAAGGCTGCGATCTTTTCGGCGACAAGGCAATTTTTGAGGAGAGGCAAGTGATCCGTGTACTGGTAGCCGAAGACCACACCATCGTTCGCGAAGGCATCAAGCAATTGATCGGCCTGGCCAAGGACTTGCTGGTGGTAGGGGAGGCGAGCAATGGCGAGCAGTTGCTCGAGACCTTGCGCCATGTTCCGTGCGAAGTGGTGTTGCTGGATATCTCCATGCCCGGGGTCAACGGCCTGGAAGCGATCCCGCGGATTCGCGCCTTGAACAATCCCCCGGCGATCCTGGTGTTGTCGATGCACGACGAAGCACAAATGGCCGCTCGAGCGTTGAAGGTCGGCGCTGCAGGTTATGCGACCAAGGACAGCGATCCGGCATTGCTGCTGACGGCAATCCGCAAAGTCGCGGCGGGTGGGCGATACATCGACCCGGACCTGGCTGACCGGATGGTCTTCGAAGTCGGCCTGACGGATTCGCGGCCATTGCACTCGTTGCTGTCGGAGCGTGAGTTCTCGGTGTTCGAACGCCTGGCCCAAGGCGCCAACGTCAACGACATCGCCCAACAACTGGCCCTCAGTAGCAAAACCATCAGCACCCACAAAGCGCGACTGATGCAGAAACTCAACATCACCTCCCTGGCCGAACTGGTGAAGTACGCGATGGAGCACAAACTCCTCTGACACCCCCCATCCACGGGTTCACTGCAAATCCCTGTGGGAGCGGTGGCATGTCCATTTGCGACATGCACACAAAGCCGCTTTTGCCTGTTCTTGCGGCTTGCAGATCACCGCTTGTCGCGATCGCGAATCGACATATCCATCCCCGCCATCCTTGTAGGGCAATCCCTACCCCCAATCTTCCATCCGGCTGAGGCGATTCTCTCCTGCGCCCCGATTTGCGCCCCTCCCAGCGTCCACTAGGCTTAGTCCACAGCAGTCATCAATAACAAAGGTGTGGGTATGAGCCAGGTTGATTCAAGCGCAGGGGCCAGCGATATTCTGGTCAGCTTTCGTGGAGTGCAAAAGAGCTACGACGGCGAGAACCTGATCGTCAAAGACCTCAACCTGGATATTCGCAAAGGCGAATTCCTCACCTTGCTCGGGCCGTCCGGCTCCGGCAAGACCACCAGTCTGATGATGCTCGCCGGTTTCGAAACACCGACCGCCGGCGAGATTCAACTGGCCGGGCGTTCCATCAACAACGTGCCGCCGCATAAACGCGACATCGGCATGGTGTTCCAGAACTACGCGTTGTTCCCGCACATGACGGTTGCCGAGAACCTGGCGTTCCCGCTGACCGTGCGCGGTTTGAACAAGAATGATGTCAGTGACCGGGTCAAACGTGTTTTGAGCATGGTTCAGCTCGACACCTTCGCCCAGCGTTATCCGGCGCAACTGTCCGGCGGCCAGCAACAGCGTGTGGCCTTGGCCCGTGCGTTAGTGTTCGAACCGCAACTGGTGCTGATGGATGAACCTCTCGGCGCACTGGACAAACAACTGCGCGAACACATGCAGATGGAAATCAAACACCTGCACCAGCGCCTCGGTGTGACCGTGGTCTACGTGACCCACGACCAGGGCGAAGCCCTCACCATGTCTGACCGTGTGGCGGTGTTCCACCAGGGCGAGATCCAGCAGATCGCACCACCGCGCTCCCTCTATGAAGAACCGAAAAACACCTTCGTCGCCAACTTCATCGGCGAGAACAACCGTCTCAATGGTCGCTTGCACAGCCACACCGGTGATCGTTGCGTCGTCGAACTCGGTCGCGGTGAAAAGGTTGAAGCCCTGGCGGTCAATGTCGGCAAGACCGGCGAACCCGTCACCCTGTCGATTCGCCCGGAGCGCGTGAGCCTCAATGGTTCGAGCGAATCCTGCGTCAACCGCTTCTCGGGGCGGGTGGCGGAATTCATCTATCTGGGCGACCACGTCCGGGTTCGTCTGGAAGTCTGCGGCAAGACCGACTTCTTCGTGAAACAACCGATTGCCGAGCTCGATCCCGCGCTCGCTGTCGGCGACGTGGTACCGCTTGGCTGGCAGGTCGAACACGTTCGCGCGCTCGACCCACTTTTAGAGGCGCATTGATCGCCCCGGCTACACCAACACCAACCCTGCACGTGGAGAGAACAATAAATGTTGAGATCCCTGAAATTCACCGCCCTGGTCGTGGGCATGATGGGTGCGGCACACGCGATGGCGGCGGGCCCGGACCTGACCGTGGTGTCCTTTGGCGGGGCGAACAAGGCGGCGCAGGTCAAAGCCTTCTACGCACCGTGGGAAGCGGCGGGCAACGGCAAGATCGTGGCGGGCGAGTACAACGGCGAGATGGCCAAGGTCAAAGCCATGGTCGACACCAAGAGCGTGTCCTGGGACCTGGTGGAAGTTGAATCGCCAGAACTGTCCCGTGGTTGCGACGAGGACATGTTCGAGCAGCTTGATCCGAAGTTGTTCGGCAAGACCGAAGACTACGTCAAAGGCGCCATCCAGCCATGCGGCGTGGGCTTCTTCGTGTGGTCGACCGTGCTGGCCTACAACGCCGACAAACTGGCTTCCGCACCGACCAGCTGGGTTGATTTCTGGGATACCAAGAAATTCCCGGGCAAACGTGGCCTGCGCAAAGGCGCCAAGTACACCCTGGAATTCGCTCTGATGGCTGACGGCGTTGCGCCGAAAGACGTCTACAAAGTACTGGCCGGCAAGGATGGTCAGGACCGTGCGTTCAAGAAACTCGATGAGCTCAAACCAAGCATTCAGTGGTGGGAAGCCGGCGCACAACCGCCGCAGTACCTCGCTTCCGGCGACGTGGTCATGAGCTCGGCCTACAACGGCCGGATCGCGGCGGTACAGAAAGAAAGCAACCTGAAAGTGGTGTGGAACGGCGGTATCTACGACTTCGACGCATGGGCGATTCCAAAAGGTCTGGACAAGACCCGTGCTGAAGCGGCGAAGAAATTCATCGCGTTCTCGGTAGCTCCACAGCAGCAGAAGACCTACTCGGAAAACATCGCCTACGGCCCGGCCAACACCCAAGCCGTGCCGTTGCTGTCCAAGGATGTCCTGAAAGACATGCCGACCACCCCGGAAAACATCGCCAACCAGGTGCAGATCGACGTCAGCTTCTGGGCTGACAACGGCGAGCAACTGGAGCAGCGTTTCAATTCCTGGGCTGCGAAGTAACCACGCTATACGGGACGACGGTTCACCGGATGATCGTTCCCACGCTCTGCGTGGGAATGCCGCCCGGGACGCTCCGCGTCCCTGTGACGCAGAGCGTCACTGGATGCGTTCCCACGCAGAGCGTGGGAACGATCAGTACCAAAAGTTCGAGGCGGCGTTTTTCGCCTCTGTAACGATCAAAGATTTCCGGAGTACGCCATGGCTATCGCCGTTCCCGTGAACGCGGGCACTGACCCCACCTTGAAGCAGCGGCTCAAGCACGCCGAGCGGATCAACCGCTGGAAAGCTCAAGCCTTGATCGCGCCGTTGGTGCTGTTTCTGTTGCTGGTGTTCCTGGTACCGATCGTGGCGCTGCTCTACAAAAGCGTCGGTAACCCCGAAGTGGTTGGCGCCATGCCGCGCACCGTGGCAGCCATCGCCAGCTGGGATGGCCGAGGCCTGCCGGCAGAGCCTGTGTATAAGGCCGCCAGCGAAGACCTCGCCGAAGCCCGCAAGAATCAGACCTTGGGTGACTTGTCCAAGCGCTTGAACATGGAGTTGGCCGGCTACCGCAGCCTGCTGACCAAAACCGCACGCGCCTTGCCGTTCGCCACCGAGCCGACTTCCTATAAGGAAGCGCTCGAAGCGCTGGACGAGCGTTGGGGCGATCCGGCCTATTGGCAGGTCGTGCGCCGCAATACCAGTAATGTGACGCCTTATTACCTGCTGGCCGCTGTCGATCATCGTATCGACGACCTCGGTGAGCTGGCCCCGGCCACCCCCGATCAGGCGATCTACCTCGATATCTTTGCCCGGACCTTCTGGATGGGCCTGATCATCACCGTGATCTGCCTGGTGCTGGCCTATCCACTGGCCTACCTGCTGGCGAATCTGCCATCGCGGCAAAGCAACCTGTTGATGATTCTGGTGCTGTTGCCGTTCTGGACCTCGATTCTGGTACGGGTCGCTGCGTGGATCGTGTTGCTACAGTCGGGCGGTTTGATCAACAGCGGGCTGATGGCCATGGGCATTATCGATAAGCCGCTGGAGCTGGTGTTCAACCGCACCGGGGTTTATATCTCGATGGTGCACATCCTGCTGCCATTCATGATTCTGCCGATCTACAGCGTAATGAAAGGCATCTCGCCGACTTACATGCGTGCGGCGATTTCCCTCGGCTGCCACCCGTTCGCCAGTTTCTGGCGGGTGTATTTCCCGCAGACCTATGCCGGTGTCGGCGCCGGTTGCCTGTTGGTGTTCATCCTCGCCATCGGCTACTACATCACCCCGGCGTTGCTGGGCAGCCCGAACGATCAGATGGTCAGTTATTTCGTCGCCTTCTACACCAACACCAGCATCAACTGGGGCATGGCGACCGCGCTCGGTGGGCTGTTGCTGCTGGCGACGGTGGTGCTTTATCTGATTTACAGCTGGCTGGTGGGCGCCAGTCGCCTGCGCCTGAGCTAAGGGGAGAATGAAATGCTGAGTCCTTACATGTCGCCCATCGAACGGGTGTGGTTCTACAGCTTGCGGATTCTCTGCGGCTTGATTTTGTTGTTCCTGATCCTGCCGGTGCTGGTGATCATTCCGCTGTCGTTCAACTCGGGGAGTTTTCTGGTCTATCCGCTGCAAGGCTTCTCACTGCACTGGTACCAGGACTTCTTTGCTTCGGCGGAATGGATGCGTTCGTTGAAGAACAGCATGATCGTGGCTCCGGCGGCGACCGTGCTGGCGATGATCTTCGGTACGCTGGCAGCGATCGGCCTGACCCGGGGCGATTTCCCGGGCAAACCGCTGGTGATGGCACTAGTGATTTCGCCGATGGTGGTGCCGGTAGTGATCATTGGTGTGGCCAGTTACCTGACCTTTGCCCCACTGGGATTTGGCAACAGCTATACCTCGCTGATCGTCGTGCACGCCGTCTTGGGTGTGCCGTTTGTGATCATCACGGTATCGGCGACGTTGCAGGGGTTTAACCAGAACCTGGTGCGGGCCGCTGCAAGCCTGGGGGCTTCGCCGCTGACCGCGTTCCGTCGGGTGACCTTGCCGTTGATTGCGCCGGGCGTGATTTCCGGTGCGCTGTTTGCCTTCGCCACTTCATTCGATGAAGTGGTGGTGACGCTGTTCCTCGCCGGTCCCGAACAAGCGACCTTGCCTCGGCAGATGTTCAGCGGCATCCGTGAAAACCTCAGCCCGACGATTGCCGCTGCCGCGACGCTGCTGATTGCGTTCTCGGTGGTCCTGTTGCTGACACTGGAATGGCTGCGTGGGCGCAGCGAAAAACTTCGCACCGCGCAGGTCTGACGGCCAGATGATCGTTCCCACGCTCCGCGTGGGAATGCAGCCCGGGACGCTCCGCGTCCCATCGAGAGCCGAACGCGGAGCGTCCGTTGAGGCATTCCCACGCGGAGCGTGGGAACGATCGGTAGGTTGCGGGCATGGTTATTCATGACCTGAATAGCAGACAACCCCCAATCCCCAGCTACTATTGTGCCCAGCTCCCCTATCTATAAGAGGCTGCGCACATGAGTCTTTCCTCTTTCAAAATCGCTCACAAACTGATCACTGGCGCAGGTGCCATCGAGCAACTGGCGGCTGAGCTCACACGTCTGGACATCGATAACCCGCTGATCGTCACCGATGCTGCACTGGTCAAGTCCGGCACGGTAGAGCTGGCGCTGGCGCAGCTGGGTGAGCGCAGTTACGAGATTTTCGACCGGGTGCTGCCGGATCCGGAAATCGCCATCGTCGAAGATTGCATGCGGGTTTACCGTGAAGGCGGGCATGACGGATTGATTGGTCTCGGTGGCGGCAGTGCCATCGACATCGCCAAGAGTGTTGCCGCTTATGCCGGTTACCACGGCGCCCTGGAGGACTTGTTCGGCGTCGATCAGGTGCCGCGCAAAGGCCCGCCGCTGATTGCTATCCCGACCACTGCCGGCACCGGTTCGGAAGTGACCAACGTGGCCATCCTCTCCGACAAGATCGCGCAACTGAAGAAAGGTATTGTCAGCGATTACCTGTTGCCGGACGTGGCACTGATCAGCCCGCAAATGACCCTGACCTGCCCGCGCAGTGTCACCGCTGCCAGTGGCGTCGATGCGCTGGTGCACGCCATCGAGTCCTACCTGTCGCTCAATGCCTCGCCAATCACCGATGCCCTGGCTATTGGCGCGATCAAACTGATTACCAAAGCACTGCCCAAGGCCTACGCCAATCCATCCCATCTGCAAGCCCGCGAAGACATGGCTACCGCCAGCCTGATGGCCGGCATGGCGTTCGGCAATGCCGGGGTCGGCGCGGTGCATGCGTTGGCGTATCCACTGGGCGGGCGTTTCAACATTGCCCATGGCGTCAGCAATGCCTTGCTGCTGCCGTATGTCATGACCTGGAACAAGATGGCTTGCGTGGAGCGCATGCAGGATATTGCCGAGGCCATGGGGGTGAAGACCGCTCATCTGAGCGCCAACGAAGCGGCGGACAAAGCCGTGGAGGCGATGACCGAGCTGTGTGCAGCGGTAGAAATCCCGCTGGGCCTGCGCAGTTTCGGGGTGCCCGAGGATGCGATCCCGGCCATGGCCGAGGAAGCCGCTGGGATTGAGCGCCTGATGCGTAACAATCCGCGCAAGTTGAGTACCGTCGATATCGAGAAGATCTACCGAGCGGCCTATTAGTACCCAATCATCGCAGCACGGTGCGCGCGTCAAAGCATGAGGTATACAATGCGCGCCATCGTGATTCTGCTCAAAAAAGGTGCGTCATGCAGCCCTTCGTCATTGCTCCGTCGATTCTCTCCGCCGACTTCGCCCGCCTGGGCGAGGAAGTGGACAACGTCCTGGCCGCCGGCGCCGACTTCGTGCACTTCGATGTCATGGACAACCACTACGTGCCAAACCTGACCATCGGCCCGATGGTGTGTGCCGCGCTGCGCAAGTACGGCGTGACCGCGCCGATCGATGCCCACTTGATGGTCAGCCCGGTGGACCGCATCGTCGGTGACTTCATCGAAGCCGGTGCGACCTACATTACTTTCCACCCGGAAGCCACGCAGCACGTCGACCGTTCCCTGCAACTGATCCGCGAGGGCGGCTGCAAGGCGGGCCTGGTGTTCAACCCGGCGACCCCGCTGGACGTGCTCAAGTACGTGATGGACAAGGTCGACATGATCCTCTTGATGAGCGTCAACCCGGGTTTCGGCGGACAGAAGTTCATCCCCGGCACTCTCGATAAGCTGCGTGAAGCGCGGGCGCTGATCGATGCCTCCGGTCGTGATATCCGCCTGGAGATCGACGGTGGCGTGAATGTGAACAACATTCGCGAAATCGCTGCTGCTGGCGCCGACACCTTCGTGGCCGGTTCGGCGATCTTTAATGCGCCGAACTACCAGGAAGTGATTGAAAAAATGCGCTCCGAACTGGCGCTGGCTCGCCCATGAGTGGTTTTGAGCAGCTGTTCCCCGGGCGTCTGCCGCGGCTGGTGATGTTCGATCTGGATGGCACGCTGGTCGATTCGGTCCCCGATCTCGCGGCGGCCGTGGATAACATGCTGCTCAAACTCGGGCGTCAACCTGCCGGTATCGAACCGGTACGGGAGTGGGTCGGCAACGGCGTGCACATGCTGGTGCGCCGGGCCTTGGCCAACCACATCGACGCCGAGGGTGTCGATGAGGTCGAGGCCGAGCATGCCCTGGAGCTGTTCAACGGTTTTTATGAGGACGGTCACGAGCTGACGGTGGTTTACCCCGGCGTGCGCGACACCCTGAAATGGCTGCACAAGCAGGGTGTCGAGATGGCGCTGATCACCAACAAGCCGGAGCGCTTCGTCGCGCCGCTGTTGGACCAGATGAAAATCGGTCGTTATTTCCGCTTGATCATCGGCGGCGACACCCTGCCACAGAAAAAGCCGGACCCGGCAGCGCTGTTTTTCGTGATGAAAATGACCAACATCCCGGCGTCGCAATCTTTGTTCGTCGGCGACTCGCGCAGCGATGTGCTGGCGGCGAAAGCGGCGGGGGTCAAATGCGTGGCCCTCAGTTATGGCTATAACCACGGTCGGCCGATTGCCGAAGAATCGCCGGCGCTGGTGATCGATGATCTGCGCAAACTAATTCCCGGTTGCCTGGATCCGGCCGCTGAGATAACGTTGCCCGACGCTGTTCAATCCCCTCCTGGAAACGCCATCGTGGTGGTCACTCGCAAACTCTGGATGAAAGTCATCAAGGCCCTGGCCCGCTGGCGTTGGCGCGCCTGACTTGTTCCTGGCCGGCATACCGGCGCGTTTGCATACCTGACTGTTAGACCCTCAAGCCACGAGGCTACCCCATGATCCGCGAAGAATTCCTGCGTTTGGCCGCTGCCGGCTACAACCGCATCCCGCTTGCCTGCGAAACCCTGGCCGACTTCGACACGCCGTTGTCGATCTACCTGAAACTGGCCGACGAGCCCAACTCCTACCTGCTGGAGTCGGTGCAGGGCGGCGAGAAATGGGGCCGTTATTCGATCATTGGCCTGCCGTGCCGCACCGTGCTGCGGGTTCACGATCACCACGTCAGCGTGATCCACGACGGCGTCGAGATCGAAAGCCACGATGTTGAAGACCCGCTGGCCTTTGTCGAAGCCTTCAAGGCGCGTTACAACGTGCCGACCATCGCCGGTCTGCCGCGCTTCAATGGTGGTCTGGTGGGCTACTTCGGTTATGACTGCGTGCGCTATGTGGAGAAGCGTCTGGGCAAATGCCCGAACCCGGATCCACTGGGCGTACCGGACATTCTGCTGATGGTGTCCGATGCGGTGGTGGTGTTCGACAACCTCGCCGGCAAAATGCACGCGATTGTCCTGGCCGATCCATCGCAGGAAGAAGCCTTCGAGCAAGGTCAGGCGCGCCTGCAAGCGCTGCTCGAACAACTCCGTCAGCCGATCACCCCGCGCCGCGGCCTGGACTTCAGCAAACAGCAATCGGCTGACCCGGTGTTCCGCTCGAGCTTCACCCAGAACGATTACGAAAAAGCCGTCGACACCATCAAGGAATACATCCTGGCCGGTGACTGCATGCAGGTCGTGCCGTCCCAGCGTATGTCGATCGACTTCAAGGCTGCGCCTATCGATCTGTATCGGGCGCTGCGCTGCTTCAACCCGACGCCTTACATGTACTTCTTCAACTTCGGCGACTTCCACGTCGTCGGCAGTTCGCCGGAAGTATTGGTGCGGGTCGAAGACAACCTGATCACCGTGCGCCCGATTGCCGGCACTCGTCCGCGAGGCGCCAACGAAGAGGCTGACGTGGCGCTGGAAAAAGACCTGCTGTCGGACGACAAGGAAATCGCCGAGCACTTGATGCTGATCGATCTGGGCCGCAACGACACCGGTCGGGTTTCGGAAATCGGTTCGGTGAAACTCACCGAGAAGATGGTGATCGAGCGTTATTCCAACGTGATGCACATCGTGTCCAACGTCACTGGCCAATTGAAGGCCGGGCTGACGGCGATGGACGCACTGCGGGCGATCCTGCCGGCCGGCACCTTGTCTGGCGCGCCGAAGATTCGCGCGATGGAAATCATTGATGAGCTGGAACCGGTCAAGCGTGGTGTCTACGGCGGCGCGGTCGGTTACTTCGCCTGGAACGGCAACATGGACACCGCGATTGCAATCCGCACCGCAGTGATCAAGAACGGCGAACTGCACGTGCAGGCCGGTGGCGGCATCGTCGCCGACTCTGTGCCGGCACTGGAATGGGAAGAAACCCTGAACAAGCGCCGCGCCATGTTCCGTGCAGTAGCCCTGGCCGAGCAGACGCCGGACAACTAAGTACGCAAAACCCGTGGGAGCGGGCTGTTGTGGCGAGGGGGCTTGCCCCCGTTGGGTTGCGAAGCAGCCCCCTGCATTCTTTCCTTTCAGGCTGATCAAGTCGCCTGGATTTGCGGCTGCTGCGCAGCCGAACGGGGCAAGCCCCTCTCCACAATAAGTGCTCACCATAAAAAACGCGGCGCCTCTAAGGGCGCCGCGTTTTTTGTGCCTGCCATTCCCGTGTAGGAGCTGCCGAAGGCTGCGATCTTTGATCTTGTACCTCGGTCGCTCCCAACACCGCCAAAAGATCGCAAGCTGCGCCAGCTCCTGCGCAAACCGCCTGCGCAGGGTCAGAAATCCAGCGCCACCCCAACGCTGATGCCCTGTTGGGTAAAGTCATCATCCTTGCGGAACGTGTAACCACCACGCAGCGCCAGGTCGGCGGTCAACTTGTGGCTGACCCCCAGGCTCACGCGGTTCAAGTGACTCTGCGGCGTATAACCTTCCAGCGTAAAGTCGTTCGCCGGCAGGCTGTTGAGGGCGATGTTTACCTTCTGAACGTCATCTTCGTATTCGCGTTCGTAGGCATATTCGCCAAATACCTGGGTCTGACGTGTGAAGTTGTATTTGCCTTGCAAGCCGACACCCAGGCGTTTCGAGTCTCGGGTCTGATCATCAAAGGTCAGCGCCGTGGAGCGGTTGCTGTTTTCCGAGTAGCCGTCGACTTCCACTTTGGCGTAATCGGCGCTGATGAACGGTGACAGATGCCATTCGCTGCCCGGTTGCGCAATGTCATAGCCGAGGCGAGTGCTGAAGGCCCAGAGGTGGCCATCGGTATCACCCTTTTCCCCACCTTCGCTGACACCCAGGTCGAATTTGCGTTCGAGGTTGTCGTAATCCAGTTTGCCACCGGTCAATGCGGCATCGGCCCACCAGCGATTCTGCTGAAACTGGGCGAAGGCGGTCGCCAGATAGCTATTGAGTTTGTAGTCCGAATCGTTACTACCGGCGTCCAGGTTCTGACGATAGAAGCCTGCTGCCACACCAACGCGCCAGGCTTCATTGAGGCGATAGCTGCCGCCGATATTCAGGTTGTAGCCGCTGCCATCGGCGCTGGCGCCGCTGCTTTGGCTATCGACATCCAGATGCTGGCCACCGCCGGCGACAATCGCGCGCCATTGGCCGACGGCCTGCCAGTTCTCCCAGTCGGATTGCCACTGGCTACGCAGTTCATCCTGATGGGCGCGTAAGGTGGCGTGGGCCATTTCCGGCAGCAACGTCAGTTCCCAAGGTGCCGACAGCAAGGAATAGGCGTAATCGGCTATCAGCTTTTGCCCGGCTTCCGTGGGGTGAACCGAGTCGTTATAAATCAGCTTGCTCGGGTCCGGGGTGGCACTGTTGATGCCATACACGGCGTTCTCCGTACAACCGCTGCCGCTAAAACAGGTGGCCGTCAGGTTCTGGCCGGTGGCGAGGCCGAAACGCGCCGGGTCGGCGAAGGTTTCCTGCAGCAGCAGTGGAATGTTCAGCGGGATAATTTCGGCATTGATCCCCGCCAGGCGTGTGACCAACTGTTGATTAAAGTCGGTACTCAGCTGCGAGATCGAGGCTTGTAATGGAGTGCCATTGACGGCGGGCGTCAATCCAAGGTCGGGCAGCAGCCAGACCACGATGTATTTGGCGCCGGCTGTTTGCAGGGTCTGCACGCTGTCGGCCAGTTGATTTGCCGCGGTGTTGGCCTGGACGGTATTGAGTACGCGGCCTTGAAGGAAGTCGTTGCCGCCCCCGGAAATGTAATACAGCGCATTCGGATCGGCGCGGAAATTGTTCGTCGGCAGATAGCCTGGTCGGGTGCGTTCGCCCGTGGCGGATTCGGTAGTGATCGAATCCAGAATCTGGTCGGTGCGGTAACCGCCGACGGCCCAGTTGTTGCCATCCACCAGTCCTTCATTGGCGCGTACTGCCGAAGTCGAGGCGGCGGTCTGGTCTGCTGAGAACCCGAGACGTCCACCCAACAATTGCGTGGAGTTCAGCGAGCGAAATTCACCACTGCCATCCAGGTAAACCGGCCCGGTCCGGTTGGTAAAACGCTGGGTCGCACCGGCAGGGCCACCCGTGTCGGTAAACTGCCCGGCATCGTTGAGGCTGTCGCCAAAGACGACGAAATTCGAATACGGGTTGGGCGCGGCAATCGCCTGGGAACAGGCAGCAGCGAGCAGGCATCCGGCGAGCGGTACAAACAACGTCTGTTTGATCATGAGCAAGTCCGTTTATTTATTGTTGTTGTAAACGAAACGACAGTACCAAAAACTTCCGGCCCTTTGCCATCTGTCGCGAACCCTTTGATTGTTTCGCGAGCTGTCGCCCCGGCCATATTGCACGCTCTGCCCAGCTAAGTTACTGTGCCGAGACGTATGAATGAGACCTTCCCCGTGTTGATCGTCAGTAAACTCCTGGATCAAGTCATCAAGGCACACGCCCGTTGGCGTTGGCGCGCCTGAATCTTTTCTGCCGGCCTGGCCGGACCTGTACCGCTTTGCCTTCTTTACCTGTATGAAATGCCGCTTTGCTGGCGCCACTCCAGCACCTGACAAAGCGCAGCGCACTGCGGGTAAATCATTCGAAGGCCGTCTTAAAAGTCAGTGAATTCAAGAGGTTCTTAACGCCATGTTGCTGATGATCGATAACTACGACTCTTTTACTTACAACGTTGTGCAATACCTTGGCGAGCTGGGCTCCGAGGTCAAGGTCGTGCGCAACGATGAACTCACCATTGCCGAAATCGAAGCTCTCAACCCTGAGCGCATCGTCGTGTCGCCCGGTCCTTGCACTCCGACCGAAGCCGGTATTTCCATCGAAGCGATCAAGCACTTCGCCGGCAAACTGCCGATTCTCGGCGTTTGCCTGGGGCACCAATCCATCGGGCAAGCCTTTGGTGGTGATGTGGTCCGTGCCCGTCAGGTCATGCACGGTAAGACTAGCCCGGTATTTCACGAGGACAAGGGCGTATTCGAAGGCCTGAATCGCCCGCTGACGGTCACCCGCTACCACTCGCTGATCGTCAAGCGCGAAACCCTGCCCGATTGCCTGGAGCTGACCGCCTGGACCCAGCTCGAAGACGGCTCGGTCGACGAGATCATGGGCCTGCGCCACAAGACGCTGAACATCGAAGGTGTGCAGTTCCACCCTGAGTCTATCCTCACCGAACAGGGACACGAATTGTTCGCCAACTTCCTCAAACAAACCGGCGGCACGCGCTAAGGACTTTTCATGGATATCAAGACAGCCCTGAGCCGTATCGTCGGCCACCTCGACCTCAGTACCGATGAGATGCGCGATGTCATGCGCGAAATCATGACCGGGCAATGCACGGATGCGCAGATCGGTGCGTTCATGATGGCCATGCGCATGAAGAGCGAAAGCATCGATGAGATCGTCGGCGCCGTGACGGCGATGCGCGAGTTGGCGGACAAGGTTGAACTCAACACCCTCGACGGCGTGGTCGATGTGGTCGGCACCGGCGGCGACGGTGCGAACATTTTCAACGTTTCCACCGCTTCTTCGTTTGTCGTTGCCGCGGCCGGTTGCACCGTGGCCAAGCACGGTAACCGTGCGGTGTCGGGTAAAAGCGGCAGCGCCGACCTGCTGGAGGCGGCCGGTATCTACCTGAACCTGACGCCGGTTCAGGTGGCGCGTTGCATCGACAACGTCGGCATCGGTTTCATGTTTGCCCAGACTCACCATAGCGCCATGAAGCACGCCGCCGGCCCGCGCCGCGAGCTGGGCTTGCGCACCTTGTTCAACATGCTCGGCCCGCTTACGAATCCGGCCGGTGTGAAACATCAGGTGGTGGGTGTGTTCAGTCAGGCGTTGTGCCGGCCATTGGCGGAAGTTTTGCAGCGTCTGGGTAGCAAACACGTGCTGGTGGTGCATTCGAAGGATGGCCTGGACGAGTTCAGTCTGGCGGCTCCGACCTTTGTGGCTGAATTGAAGAATGACCAGATCACCGAGTATTGGGTCGAACCCGAAGACTTGGGGATGAAGAGCCAGAGCCTGCACGGTCTGGCCGTGGAAAGTCCGACGGCCTCCCTTGAGCTGATCCGCGATGCCTTGGGCAAGCGCAAGACCGAGAACGGTCAGAAAGCCGCCGAGATGATCGTGCTCAATGCCGGTGCCGCTTTGTACGCCGCCGACCATGCCAGCAGTTTGAAAGAAGGCGTTGCCCTGGCGCACGATGCGCTGCACACAGGCCTCGCTCGGGAAAAACTTGAGGAGTTGGGTGCATTTACCGCGGTATTCAAAGTGGAGAATGAGGGATGAGTGTACCGACGGTTCTGGAAAATATTCTGGCCCGCAAAGTCCAGGAAGTCGCCGAGCGTAGCGCCCGTGTGAGCCTGGCGGAGCTGGAAAATCTGGCCAAGGCGGCCGATGCACCCCGTGGTTTCGCCAAGGCATTGATCGATCAGGCCAAGACGAAACAGCCGGCGGTCATTGCTGAAATCAAGAAGGCTTCGCCAAGCAAAGGCGTGATTCGCGAGAACTTCGTTCCCGCCGACATCGCCAAAAGTTACGAAAAGGGCGGGGCGACTTGCCTGTCGGTGCTCACCGACATCGATTACTTCCAGGGCGCCGATGCGTATCTGCAACAGGCTCGGGCGGCATGCAAGCTGCCGGTGATCCGCAAGGATTTCATGATCGATCCGTATCAGATCGTCGAGTCCCGTGCTCTGGGTGCTGACTGCGTGCTGTTGATCGTTTCCGCACTGGATGACGTGAAAATGGCCGAGCTGGCGGCTGTAGCCAAAAGCGTCGGTCTCGATGTGCTGGTGGAAGTCCACGACGGTGATGAGCTGGAGCGGGCCTTGAAGACACTCGACACGCCACTGGTGGGCGTGAACAACCGCAACCTGCACACTTTCGAAGTCAATCTGGAAACCACCCTCGACCTGTTGCCGCGTATCCCGCGTGATCGTCTGGTAATTACCGAGAGTGGCATTCTTAACCGGGCCGATGTCGAGCTGATGGAAATCAGCGACGTGTATGCGTTCCTGGTCGGCGAAGCATTCATGCGCGCCGAAAGCCCGGGTACCGAACTGCAGCGCCTGTTCTTTCCCGAGCGTGGCATTCCAGTGAGCGGTTCTACGCTCGACTGATTGAAAATCGGGGCGCTCCCTTCGCGAGCAAGCCCGCTCCCACATTAGCCCGCGTTCATCCAGACAACGCGAATCCACTGTGGGAGCGGGCTTGCTCGCGAAGGCGGCATAAGATGCACCACAGACTGACCGTCCTATGGAAGACCTTATGACCTCACCAACTCCTCTGACCATCGAAGCCGGCCTGCTCGCCGAGCAGGACCTGTTGGCCCATGTGTGCACCGGTGAGTCGGAATTCGGTCTGCTGTTCTGGCAACCCACTGACCGCGCATTGGTCATGCCTCGTCGCTTGAATCGTCTGCCACAGTTCGAGGATGCCTGCGAAGTCTCCGCTGCCGCCGGCTGGCCGGTATTACTGCGCGAAACCGGCGGTGAGCCGGTACCGCAATCGGCCTCGACCATCAACATCGCACTGGTTTATGCCCCTCCGCGCAGTGAAGGCGATCTGAACCGCATCGAAACCGGCTACCGGCGTCTGTGCGATCCGATCTGTCAGTTACTGGATGAGCTGGGCGGCACTTCGTCCCTGGGCGAAATCGAGGGCGCGTTCTGCGACGGCCGTTTCAACGTCAACCTTGATGGTCGAAAGATGGTGGGCACTGCCCAGCGTTGGCGCCAGAGCAAGGGCGGTCAGCGTCCGGTCGGCCTGGTGCACGGGGCGATGTTGATCGATGACGAGCGAGAGTCGATGGTCGCGGCGGTCAATCGGTTCAATGAGGCCTGTGGCCTGGAGCAGCGGGTTCGCGCTGAAAGCCACATCGCCCTGCATGAAAAGTTTGCCGCTCCTGACGCACTGGAACGGCTCGATGCGCTATACCGACAGTTGCTGGCAGACATGCTCGGAGCTTAAATTCTCGGGTCCTGGTTTTCGAGCTTAGCGCGTGCCGAAGACCACCATGGTCTTGCCTTTGACGTCGACCAGGTTGCGCTCCTCCAGATCCTTGAGCACGCGGCCGACCATCTCGCGGGAACAACCGACAATCCGGCCGATTTCCTGACGGGTCACCTTGATCTGCATGCCGTCCGGGTGAGTCATGGCGTCAGGCTGCTTGCACAGTTCCAGCAGACAGCGTGCAACGCGACCGGTCACGTCGAAGAATGCCAAGTCACCGACCTTGCGCGTGGTATTGCGCAGGCGCTGTGCGATTTGTCCGCTGAGCACGTAAAGAATGTCTGGATCTTGTTGGGACAGCTCGCGGAATTTCGCGTAGCTGATTTCCGCGACATCGCATTCGACCTTGGCGCGTACCCAAGCGCTGCGTTCCTGTTCCAGGCCCGCCTGCTCAAACAGACCCAGCTCGCCGAAAAAGTCCCCGGAGTTGAGGTAGGCAATGATCATTTCACGGCCGTCGTCATCCTCAATCAGGATGGTCACCGAACCTTTGATGATGAAAAACAGCGTGTCCGAGCGGTCACCGGCACAAATGATGTTGCTCTTGGCTGCATAGCGACGGCGCTGGCAGTGCATCAACAGTTTGTCGAGGTTCTTGATTTTGGGTGTGGGGGTAATAGCAACCATGGTTGTATCCCGAAAAGACTGCACGGTATGTTTGTTTTTTTGTAGGAGCTGGCGAGGCCTGCGATCCTTTTTATTCGCTGCAAAGCTGGCGATGCGCCATTGGTTTGGCGTCAGCTTAACAGACGCATTCCTTCAAGATTCGAGAATTTGCCTACGACGCAGATGGTTATGTCCTAGGAAGGCGAAGCGCTGCCAATCAAGGGCCCTGTGCTAAGCTGGCGACCCTTTTTTAGACAGTGGAGTCTTGGCGATGAAGGCACGCATCCAATGGGCTGGCGAAGCCATGTTCCTCGGTGAATCCGGCAGTGGTCATGTCGTGGTCATGGACGGACCGCCCGAAGCCGGCGGTCGTAACCTGGGTGTCCGGCCGATGGAAATGCTCCTGCTGGGTGTTGGCGGCTGCAGCAATTTTGATGTGGTCAGCATCCTCAAGAAGTCCCGTCAGGCCGTCGAAAGCTGCGAAGCGTTCCTCGAAGCCGAGCGTGCGACCGAAGATCCGAAGGTTTTCACCAAAATCCACATGCACTTCGTGGTCAAGGGCCGCGGGCTGAAAGAAGCCCAGGTCAAGCGCGCCATCGAGCTGTCGGCCGAGAAGTATTGCTCGGCCTCGATCATGCTCGGCGCGGCTGGCGTGGCGATTACCCACGACTACGAAATCATCGAGCTCGGTTGAATCGACGTGCAGACTCAGGTGATGCAAATTTTCTACGCGCGCAACATGCCGAACTAAGAGTTCCGAGTACAAAAAAAGGCGACTACCTCGAGGTAGTCGCCTTTTTTATTGCGAAACGCGGCTCCTGTGGGAGCGGGCTTGCCCGCGATGGGGACGTCGCGGGCGCTGCAATACTTAGATCCGATACGTACTCTTCGTCATCACCTTGGCCAACAAACTCATGCCGAACTTCACCGGCGCAGGAAAACGGAACCCCCCGGCATCCAGCGCACTTTCGGCGTGGTGTTCCTCATCAATGCGCATCTGCTCGAGGATCGCCCGGGATTTTTCGTCCTCGGCCGGCAGTTGCTCAAGGTGTTCATTCAGGTGTTTGCAGACCTGATGCTCGGTGGCAGCAACGAAACCCAGGCTGACTTTGTCGCTGATCAACCCGGCGACCGCGCCAATCCCGAACGACATGCCGTAGAACAGCGGATTGAGGATGCTGGTGTGGCTGCCCAGCTGATGAATGCGTTGTTCGCACCACACCAGATGGTCGATTTCTTCTTCGGCGGCGTGCTCCATGGCGGCGCGCACTTTCGGCAGCTTGGCGGTCAGGGCCTGGCCTTGATACAGCGCCTGGGCGCAGACTTCGCCGGTATGGTTGATGCGCATTAAACCAGCGACGTGTCGGGTGTCCTCGTCGCTCATTTGCGCATCCGGCTGCACGATGGCCGGCGACGGACGGTAGGGCTGACCACTGAAGGGCAGCAAAGTACGCATCGCGGCGTCGGCTTGCAGCAGAAGACGGTCAATTGGCGAGTAGTGACGTTGGGTAGTCATGCTGACCTCCGGGAAGAATCTCGGCGGCCAGTTTAACCCAATCGGCCGGGGGAGGGTTTGCGTTGGGTCATTTGTGGCGAGGGAGCTTGCTCCCGCTCGGCCGCGAAGCGGTCGTAAATTCAGCCCATCGATCGGGCTGAAAAATACGACGCATGGATTGGGGCTGCGGCACAGCCCAGCGGGAGCAAGCTCCCTTGCCACATCAGCCCGGCGGCCAGTGCATCTGGCGCTGACCCAATACATGCATATGTATGTGATAGACGGTCTGCCCACCTAGTGGATTGCAATTCATGACCACGCGGAAGCCCTCTTCGCAACCCAGTTCCAAGGCCAGACGCTGGGCAGTGAACAGAATATGCCCAGCCAATGCCTTGTCGTCCTCGGTCAGGTCGTTAAGCGTGCGCACCGCTTTTTTCGGGATCACCAGAAAATGCACCGGTGCCTGTGGCGCGATGTCGTGGAAGGCCAGTACCTGGTCGTCCTCGTAAATGATCTTCGCCGGGATTTCCCGGTTGATGATCTTGGTGAACAGAGTATCCACAGCTGTTTTCTCCGTTGTTTGGGCTGGCCTGAGTGTAACCATGGGGCAGGGTCAGAGCCCAGTCTTTTGCCTTGAGGATTGATCAGCGCGGGCAATAGGCTTTGTTGACCATGCCCGCGATTGTCCGGGTCAGCCAGCGTGAGCCGAGCCGCGGCAGGAACGCGAACCAGCGATTCAGGCGACCGGGGATAATAATGGCGCGATTTTTCGCCAGCGCGCGCACGGTATAGAGCGCGACTTCTTCTGGGCTCATCAGCAAATTGCTCTCGACCAGTTTGTCGGTGTCCAGTTGCGCGGTGCGGAAAAACGCCGTGCGGGTCGGGCCGGGGCACAGCACCGATACCTTGACCGCGCATTTTTTCAGTTCAACGCGCAAACCTTCGGAAAAATGCAGCACGTAAGCCTTGCTGGCGTAGTAAGTGCTCATCCAGGGGCCGGGATGGAACGCTGCGACCGAGGCGACGTTCAGAATCTGTCCACCGCCCTGCAAGGCCATGCTGTTGCCGATGGCATGGCACAAGCGAGTGAGGGCCAGGATGTTCACTTCGATCAAGTCTTGTTCGGTCATCCAGTCCTGGGCCAGGAATGGGCCGCAGGTACCGATACCGGCACAGTTGACCAGCAAATCGATTTGCCGGTCGCCTTCCTCCAGTTCCAGCAAAAAACCGGACAGTCTCAGCGGCTCGCCCAGGTCACAGGCGCGAAACAGCACCTCCACACCAAAACGTTGAGTCAGTTCAATCGCAATGCTTTCCAGCTGATCACGCTGTCGGGCCACCAGAATCAGGCTGCGGCCGCGCCGGGCCAGCGCTTCGGCCATCGCCAGGCCGATGCCGCTGGAAGCGCCAGTGATCAGAGCGTAACGGGTCATGCAGTTCTCCATCGCAACAGCTCCGCGCCGGCGACGCAGGTGTCACGGGCGGGGAGCGCTGTTCATTCTTTCGCAGAGTCTACAGGGGGCTCGGCTGCTTCGGCTGCATCATCGGATGAATTTGGCGCTGGTTCGGCCTCATCGGCCGGCTCGACTTCAACTTCATCGGTGATCATCGAGCTGTTTTGATAGGTGCTCTCGGTGGCGCTTTCGTACTCATCCTGGATCGCGGTGAGGCCTCCAGTCAGCCCGCCCACAAACATGATTGCGATAAACACCAGCCACAGCGAAGCCAGCACCCTGACCGCGTTGCTGTTGGGCGGTGGTGGTGCGCCATATCGGTTGGCCGTGTTGTTACCCGGCACGATCATTATTACAAACGGAAAAACGCTGCCCACGACCGGTACAAGGTTCAGCAGCCAAAGCCAGCCGGACCAGCCGATATCGTGCAAGCGCTGCACACTGAACTGGATGCTGATGAAGGCGAGCACCACGACCAGGATAAAGGCCAGCAGGCCAGCGAGAATCAAGCCGGCAGTCGAGTCTGTGCTAATGAGCGCGAAGCCGAAAATAGCCAACACGGAGCCAACGCCAAGCGTCACCAGCGTAAGAGCCATCGTCCAGGCCAGAAAGCGCAAGCGACCGATGCGGCCAACGAAACTGAAGGCCTTGAGTGCAGAAAACTCCGGGAGTGCTTCGCCGACAGAGGCGCGGGGCGGTGCATAGGGAGAATCGGGATCTGCCGTGACAGGTTGGCTGCTGGCAGGAGCGTGTTCGTGAACGTCGGACAGGTTCAGCTCGATCGAGGGTTCTGTTTCGATTCGGGCATCGATCCCGGTTTTCGTCAGCGCCTGAAGGTAAGTCTGCGCATCGGCGTGGGACAGGTCGCGTTTGAGCGCAACCTGCCGGCCACTGAACAGGCGTTCGATGGCCGCGACGTCGCTTTTGAACAGCTCGGCGAGGTTGAGCTTCGCGGTGGTGACGTCCACACCTGGCAGCAGAGCGCCATCGAAGACGATCTTGAAACGGTTTTCGCTCATGGCCGAGGCATCCTTGTCGCGAGAGTTTGTAATAGACGGAGTTGCAAATATGGAGTGTAGGGCCAGCCGGATTGGGCTGGCCAAGTTTTTCTGTCAGCGCGGCCAGCGCTTGGGCAACGCCGCCGCCAGTTCCAGCGCCTTGCGGTATTCGGCATCGAGACGTGCGACCAGTTGATCGACACTCGGCAGGTCCTCGATTTCCCCGACGCCCTGGCCTGCAGACCACACGGTTTTCCAGGCTTTGGCTTCATCGTTCAATGGCTTGAGCTTGGAGCCGAAGTCCACCTCGCCCTTGCCTTGCAGGGCTGCCATGTCGAAACCGGCGGCCTCAAGGCTCCGTCGCATGAAACTCGCCGGTACTCCCGACACCGCTGGAGTATGGACGATGTCTGCGGCTCTGGAAGTCAGGAGCATCTCCTTATACGCGTCAGGGGCATGACTTTCCGTGGTGCCGATAAATCGCGTACCGAAGTAGGCCAAATCCGCGCCGAGCAATTGCGCGGCAAGAATTTCATGGCCATGGTTCAGGCAGCCGGCCAGCAACAGGGTTTTGTCGAAAAACTGGCGAATCTCGGCGATCAGCGAAAACGGGCTCCAGGTCCCGGCGTGTCCACCGGCGCCCGCAGCCACGGCGATCAAGCCGTCCACACCGGCTTCGGCAGCTTTTTCCGCGTGGCGGCGCGTCGTTACATCGTGAAACACCAAGCCGCCATAGCTGTGCACGGCGTCGACCAATTCCTTCACGGCGCCGAGGCTGGTGATCACGATCGGTACTTTGTGTTCGATGCAGATCGCCAGATCCGCCTGCAATCGCGGGTTGCTGTTGTGGACGATCAGGTTCACTGCATAAGGCGCGGGGTTTTCCAGTTTCGCCAGCCCTGCTTCGATTTCTTCCAGCCAGGCCTTGAAACCACTGCTCTCACGTTGGTTCAGCGCAGGAAAGCTGCCCACCACGCCATTGCGGCAGCAGGCGAGCACCAGCTCAGGATTTGAAATCAGAAACATCGGCGCTGCTACAACGGGCAGACGCAAACGTTGTTCGAGCAAAGCGGGCAGCGACATTGGAAGTACCCCGGGTGAATGATGCTGGTTGGATTAAAACGGCCGAACGACGACCAGAATTACGATCGCCAGCAATATCAGAACCGGCACTTCATTGAACCAGCGATAAAAGACATGGCTGCGGGTGTTTTCGCCACGGGCAAAACGTTTTACCTGTGCGCCGCACATGTGGTGGTAGCCGATCAGAATCACCACCAGGGTCAATTTGGCATGCATCCATGCACCTTGGGTGAAGTAGGCGCTTGGGTTGAGACTGATCAGCCAGATGCCGAACACCAGGGTGGCGATCATCGCCGGGCCCATGATGCCCCGGTACAGCTTGCGCTCCATGATACTGAAGCGTTCCTTGCTGACGGTGTCTTCGCTTTGGGCGTGATAGACAAACAGGCGCGGCAGATAAAACAGGCCGGCAAACCAGCAGACCATGCTGACGATATGAAGCGCTTTGAGCCACAGATAAAGCATTTTTAGTTATTCCAAGGTTCACGGTAGCGAAGATAGTAGGGGGTAGAGCGTCCGCACGTCACCTTGACGGTTGTCGCAGGGCCGCGCGGCCCCTATTATCGACGGCTTTCCAGTGGGTTCGTTGAGGGCAGGTTTATGGTCAAGGTCGGTATCGTCGGCGGCACGGGTTACACCGGTGTCGAACTGCTGCGTCTGTTGGCACAGCATCCGCTAGCTGAAGTGGTAGTGATCACTTCCCGATCCGAGGCCGGCCTGGCCGTGGCCGACATGTACCCGAACCTGCGAGGCCATTACGACGGCCTGGCTTTCAGCGTTCCGGACATCAAGACCCTCGGGGCTTGCGACGTGGTGTTCTTCGCCACGCCGCACGGTGTCGCCCATGCCTTGGCGGGTGAGTTGCTGGCTGCCGGGACCAAGGTCATCGATCTGTCGGCAGACTTCCGTCTGCAAGACGCCGATGAATGGGCCAAATGGTACGGTCAGCCGCACGGCGCGCCGGAACTGCTTGATGAGGCGGTCTATGGCCTGCCGGAAGTCAATCGCGAGCAAATCAAACAAGCACGCCTGATTGCTGTGCCGGGTTGCTACCCGACGGCCACGCAATTGGGATTCCTGCCATTGCTTGAAGCCGGTCTGGCAGATACCACTCGTTTGATTGCAGACTGCAAATCCGGCGTCAGCGGTGCCGGCCGTGGTGCTTCTGTAGGTTCGCTGTACTCCGAGACGTCGGAAAGCATGAAGGCTTACGCCGTCAAAGGGCACCGTCACTTGCCGGAAATCCGTCAGGGCCTGCGTCGTGCAGCGGGCAAGGACGTGGGGCTGACCTTCGTTCCGCACCTGACGCCAATGATTCGCGGCATCCACTCGACGCTCTACGCAACTGTTGTGGATCGCTCGGTGGATCTGCAAGCGTTGTTCGAAAAACGCTATGCCAATGAACCGTTCGTCGATGTGATGCCTGCCGGCAGCCATCCAGAAACCCGCAGCGTGCGCGGTGCCAACGTTTGCCGTATTGCCGTGCACCGTCCGCAGGATGGTGATCTGGTGGTGGTATTGTCGGTGATCGACAACCTGGTCAAAGGCGCGTCGGGTCAGGCGGTGCAGAACCTGAATATCCTGTTCGGCCTGGATGAGCGCTTGGGTCTGTCCCATGCGGGCATGCTGCCGTAAGGCTTTACCCCGCTCAGCAAAAAGGCCCGTCAAACGGGCCTTTTTGCATTTTGGTCTGACAATTGGATTGATTGATATACCGTAACAATAGTTGACCGATTTTCTGGGAGAAGCGGATAATGCGCGTCATCACGCATTATGGCGGCGTAACGCCGGGAGATAGTCAGCATGAGCGTCGAATCCTTCACCCCCACGGCTTTGCAATTCACCCACGGTGCCGCGCACAAGGTGAAGAGCCTGGTCGATGAAGAGGGGAATGATCGCTTGAAGCTGCGCGTATTCGTTACGGGCGGCGGTTGTTCAGGGTTCACATATTGACTGGCGACCAAATACAGCAACGGCCCGCTGCCCATGAACACCACGCGATGGCCGATGGACACGGCCTGGGACTTGAGCGCGAT
>NZ_JBNNVP010000046.1:0-50856 GCF_050280605.1 Pseudomonas sp. NPDC089918
GTATTGCAACATCGGCTTGAGCAGCGCCGGGCTCTGGATCTGCAGGCGGATCTGTTTGTGGCAGCACGGCGAGCACATGATGATCGAAGCGCCGGCCTGCTGCCTTACCGCTTGGCGACGCCCCTGTATCTGTTGCAACGAGTACCCAGTACCCGATTCCTTTTAGAGCAGACTTTGCAGCTTGCGATGCAACATCGAAACGTTGCTTCCTTTTGCTACAAACCCTGTAAGGGTCTCTGTCAGAAGGGCCGAGACTTTATCAGCTTCAGCTTTGCTTGGGAAGCCCCCAAACACACAACTTCCAGTTCCGGTGAGTTTTGCTTCGGTAAATTTACCTAACAAATTCAATGCGTTACGTACATCTGGATAACGCCTTGCTACCACCGGCAAGCAGTCATTTCGACTGTTTCCCTTGGGAACGGGGCGCACTTTAATGGGAGGAGTGTTACGTGTCAACAGTGGATCTGAAAAAATTTCTGCTGTACTTACAGATACTTGCGGCACCAGTACGAGATACCACGGTTCTTCGGGCTCTACAGGGGTGAGTTTTTCCCCCACACCCTCGGCGAAAGCCGCGTGCCCACGCACGAAAACCGGGACGTCGGCGCCAAGCGTAAGGCCCAGCGCGGCCAGTCGATCCTCATCCCAACCCAGTTGCCAAAGATGATTGAGGCCCAGCAACGTGGTTGCCGCATTCGAACTGCCGCCACCGATTCCACCGCCCATGGGCAGGATTTTTTCGATCCAGATGTCGACACCCAGCGAACAACCGGATTGCGCCTGAAGTTTTTTTGCGGCTTTGACGATCAGGTTGCTGTCGTGAGGGACGTCGGCGAATTCGGTGTGCAACCGAATCACGCCATCGTCGCGAACGGCGAAGGTGATTTCATCGCCGTAATCGAGGAACTGAAAAATCGTCTGCAACTCGTGGTAACCGTCTTCGCGACGACCGAGGATGTGCAGCATCAAGTTGAGCTTGGCGGGCGAGGGCAATGTCAGGCGTGGCGCAGTCATGTTCACTGCCCCAGTTTGCGTGGTTGCCATTCCTTGATCACCAACGTGACATCAAGGTCGGTGCCATGCAGTTTGATCCGCTCGGGCAGCCAGTAGCCGTTTTGCTCGGCATAACTGAGGTACTCGACCTGCCAGCCATCCTGTTCGAGATTGGCCAGACGGCTGTCGACGTCGAGGGTCAGGCGACTTTTGCTGTCCGGGGCCGGGAGCCCGCGAACCCACCATGCCAGGTGGGATACCGGCAATTTCCAGCCCAGTTGTTCTTCAACCAGGGCTTCCGGGGTCGGCGCGTCATAGCGGCCCTGATTGGCCACTTCCAGCGAGACTTTGCCCGGGCGACCGGTCAAGCGGGCCGCGCCACGACCCAGCGGGCCGGAGAGACGGATGTCGTAGTAATCCTGGCGTTGCAGCCAGAACAACGTGCCGCTGCCCGAATCTTTTGGCGCGCGGATGCCGATTTTGCCGTTGATCTGCCAGCCATCGAGGGCGGTCAGTTGCTGTTTGTGCTCGCGCCATTGGGCCTTGTTGCCTTGACCCTGGACCGATTCGCGGGCAACGAAGCCCGCGCAACCGGCGAGCAGGGCGATGAAGCTGAAAATAATGAGGTGGCGCAAAAACATAATTTTAAAGAGTCTCTGATCCGGTCAGGCGTTTGATGGTGCCGCGCAGGGTAGGGCTGTCGGGTTGTTCCTTGAGGAACTTGCTCCAGATTTGCTTGGCTTCGCGTTGTTTGCCGTTGGCCCACAGGACTTCGCCCAGGTGCGCGGCAACTTCCTGATCGGGGAAGCGCTCCAGCGCCTGGCGCAAATAGCGCTCGGCTTCATCGAGGTTGCCCAGGCGGAAATTGACCCATCCGAGGCTGTCCAGGACGGCCGGGTCTTCAGGGTTGATCTGGTGCGCCTGTTCGATCAAGGCCTTGGCTTCGGCGTAGCGTGTGGTGCGGTCGGACAGGGTGTAGCCGAGGGCGTTCAACGCCATCGCGTTGTTCGGATCGCGCTTGATGATCAGTCGCAGATCTTTTTCCATCTGCGCCAGGTCATTGCGTTTTTCTGCCAGCATGGCCCGGGTATACAGCAGATTCAGGTCGTCCGGGTATTGCTGCAGGGCTTGCTGCAAGACTTTCCAGGCCTTGTCGCCCTGTTTGTTGGCGGACAAGGTTTCGGCTTCGATCAGATACAACTGGATCGCGTAATCAGGTTGCTCGCCGCGCTCCGCTGCCAGACGGCTTTGGGCTTCGGCGGTCTTGCCGTTGTTCATCAGAATATCGGCCTGACGCAATTGCGCCGGCAGGTAATCGTTGCCCGGCCCGACCTGGGCGTATTCAATCAATGCGCCCTGCGGGTCGTTACGCTCTTCGGCAATGCGCCCCAGGTTCAAGTGTGCCGAGTCGACATGGCTTTCCCGGGCGATCAAATCTTCCAGGTAGCCTTTGGCTTCGTCCCAGGCTTTGGCTTCCAGGCAGACCAGTGCCAGGGAATAACGCAATTCGTCGTCTTCGGGGTATTGCTGCACCAGGCTCGAGAACTCGACCTTGGCGTCGTCCATGCGGTCCTGTTCAACCAGCATGCGCGCGTAAGTCAGGCGCAGGCGTTTGTCGTCCGGGTACTTCTTGATGCTTTTTTGCAGCAGCGGCAAGGCTTCATCGCCACGGTTGAGCCCTTGCAGCAGGCGCGCGCGCAGCAGGATCGGCGCTATTTCGCCCTCGTCAGGCGGATTGTCTTCGAGCAGGGTCAGGGCGCCCTTGGCATCGCCGTCCTGTTGCAGCAACAAGGCCTTGCCAAAAATCAGCTGGTTGTTGTGCGGATGGCGCTGCAGCAAGCGGTCAAAACCTTTCATCAGACCGTTGCGAGTTTCTTGGTCGGTATCGGCTGCGGACAGGGCGAGGAAATCGAAATGCGTGTCGCCTTTGCCTTGCAGGACTTTCTCCATATAGACCATGGAGTCGTCGTAACGCCCGGCGCGGGCGAGTTGCACGGCAGCCGCCCGTTGCGCCTCGAGATCGTCCGGGGCGTTTTTGGCCCAGACCAGTGCGGTGTCGAGGGCAGCCTGATCGGCACCCAGATACTCGGCAATGCGAAATGCCCGCTCGGAGATGCCCGGATCCTGGGTATTGATGGCCTGGGTCACGTAGTTGTCCAGGGCAATGTCGTAACGATTGCGCTGGCCAGCGAGTTCGGCGCTCAACAGGCTGAAGATGGTTTCTTCGCTGAACGAGCTGTAAACCTTGGGCTTTTCAGGGGGCGGAGTGCTGTCTTCGACCGGCGGCGTACCGTCCGATGAAACGGGCGCCAAGGCCTGGCAGCCGCTGAGGAAGACTAAAGCGAGGAGCAACGCGGAAGATCTATTCATATAGGAAAAGGACGACTAACCTGCGGTCGGATCATCATGACACAAGCCTTGGGTCAAACATAACCGCCCGGCCAATTTACCCGCGCGGGCAATCCCCGCAGGCCCGGCGCCCTTGTAAACGAGAACGGATCGCAGCCTTTGGCAGCTCTTGCGGGCGCGATAGATATCGAGTGGTTGTTCTGGCTCTGTCGAAGTAGGACAATTGTCGGCTTCACGTCACCATCAGCGACCTTGAATGGCCTTCCTTGCACTCGGTATTAACCACAAGACTGCTTCAGTAGACGTCCGCGAGCGCGTGGCCTTTACCCCTGAGCAGCTGGTTGAGGCCTTGCAGCAGCTCTGCCGACTCACCGACAGCCGCGAAGCTGCGATCCTCTCCACCTGCAATCGCAGTGAACTGTATATAGAACAGGATCACCTTTCGGCTGACATCATATTGCGCTGGCTGGCCGATTATCATCATTTGAGCCTCGATGAGCTGCGTGCGTGCGCTTATGTGCATGAAGATGATGCGGCAGTTCGTCACATGATGCGGGTTGCCTCCGGGCTCGATTCGCTGGTGTTGGGTGAACCGCAGATTCTCGGACAAATGAAATCGGCCTACGCTGTCGCTCGCGAGGCCGGCACCATCGGTCCGCTGCTCGGGCGGCTGTTCCAGGCCACATTCAATGCGGCCAAACAGGTGCGGACCGACACCGCCATCGGCGAAAACCCGGTGTCCGTGGCGTTTGCCGCGGTCAGCCTGGCGAAACAGATTTTCAGTGATTTGCAACGCAGCCAGGCTTTGCTGATCGGCGCCGGTGAGACTATCACCCTGGTCGCCCGCCATCTGCATGAGCTGGGGGTCAAGCGAATCGTGGTCGCCAACCGCACCCTGGAGCGCGCGAGCATCCTGGCCGAGCAGTTCGGCGCCCACGCAGTGCTGCTCTCGGACATCCCGGCAGAACTGGTGCGCAGCGACATCGTCATCAGTTCCACCGCCAGCCAGTTGCCGATTCTCGGTAAAGGGGCGGTGGAAAGTGCCTTGAAATTGCGCAAGCACAAGCCGATTTTCATGGTGGATATCGCCGTTCCTCGGGATATCGAGCCGGAAGTCGGCGAGTTGGACGACGTTTACCTGTATAGCGTCGACGATCTCCACGAAGTGGTCGCCGAAAACCTCAAGAGCCGTCAGGGCGCAGCCCAAGCCGCCGAAGAGATGGTGTCGGTCGGTGCCGAAGATTTCATGGTTCGCCTGCGCGAACTGGCGGCGGTGGATGTGCTCAAGGCCTATCGTCAACAAAGCGAGCGCATGCGCGACGAAGAATTGCACAAAGCCCAGCGCATGCTCGCCAATGGCAGCAGCGCTGAAGACGTGCTGGTGCAACTGGCCCGCAGCCTGACCAATAAACTCTTGCACGCACCGAGCGTGCAGTTGAAAAAGCTCTCTGCCGAAGGCCGCCTCGATGCGCTGGCCATGGCCCAGGAACTCTTTGCCCTCGGTGAGGGCTCATCGGATAGCTTTTCGGATAAGAAACCGCAATGAAAGCGTCACTGCTCAATAAGCTGGACATCCTCCAGGACCGTTTCGAGGAATTGACCGCCCTGCTTGGCGACGGCGAGGTCATTTCCGATCAAAACAAGTTCCGTACCTATTCCAAGGAATACGCGGAAGTCGAGCCGATCGTTGGCACCTATAAACAGCTGCTTAAAGTGCAGGGTGACCTCGAAGGGGCTCAGGCGCTGCTCAAGGACAGCGATCCGGACATGCGCGAAATGGCTGTGGAAGAAGTCCGCGAAGCCAAAGAGCAGCTGATCGAAATCGAAGCCCAACTGCAACGCATGCTGCTGCCCAAAGACCCGAACGACGGGCGCAACGTATTCCTCGAAATCCGTGCCGGCACCGGCGGTGACGAAGCAGCGATTTTCTCCGGCGACCTGTTCCGCATGTATTCGCGTTACGCCGAGCGACGTGGCTGGCGAGTAGAGATTCTCTCGGAGAATGAAGGCGAACACGGCGGCTATAAAGAAGTCATTGCCCGGGTCGAAGGCGAGAACGTTTACGGCAAGCTGAAATTCGAATCCGGCGCGCATCGCGTACAGCGGGTTCCGGCCACTGAATCCCAGGGCCGCATTCACACCTCGGCTTGCACCGTGGCCGTGTTGCCCGAGCCGGACGAGCAGGAAGCGATCGAGATCAATCCGGCGGATCTGCGGGTCGACACCTATCGCTCCTCCGGTGCCGGTGGTCAGCACGTCAACAAGACCGATTCGGCAATCCGTATCACGCACTTGCCGTCCGGTATTGTCGTCGAGTGCCAGGAAGAACGTTCCCAGCACAAGAACCGCGCCCGGGCGATGTCCTGGCTGTCGGCCAAGCTCAACGACCAGCAGACCAGCGCCGCCGCGAACGCCATCGCTAGCGAGCGTAAATTACTGGTAGGTTCCGGCGATCGTTCCGAGCGTATTCGCACCTATAACTTTGCCCAGGGCCGGGTCACCGACCACCGGGTCAACCTGACGCTGTATTCGCTCGACGAAATTCTCGCCGGTGGCGTGGATGCGGTGATCGAACCGCTGTTGGCCGAGTACCAGGCCGACCAATTGGCAGCGATAGGTGAGTAAATGACGATCATTGCCAGTTTGTTGCGCGCCGCTGATTTGCCCGACTCGCCCACCGCGCGTCTGGATGCCGAATTGCTGCTGGCGGCTGCCTTGGGTAAATCCCGCAGCTTTCTGCACACCTGGCCTGAGCGTATCGTCCCGAGCGAAGCAGCCCTGAAGTTTGCCGAGTACCTGCAGCGCCGCCGTAGCGGTGAGCCGGTGGCTTACATTCTGGGGCAGCAGGGCTTCTGGAAACTCGACCTGGAAGTCGCGCCTCACACGCTGATTCCGCGTCCCGACACCGAATTGCTGGTAGAAACCGCGCTGGAACTGTTGCCGGCCACACAGGCCTTGGTGCTCGATTTGGGCACCGGCAGCGGCGCCATTGCCCTGGCGCTGGCCAGCGAGCGTCCGGCCTGGAAAGTCACCGCCGTGGATCGCGTGCTGGAAGCCGTGGCCCTGGCCGAGCGCAATCGCCAGCGGCTGCACCTGAACAACGCCACAGTGCTGAGTAGCCATTGGTTCAGCGCTTTGGAAGGCCAGCGCTTTCAATTGATCATCAGCAATCCGCCCTACATTGCTTCGACCGATCCGCATCTGGCGGAGGGCGACGTGCGCTTCGAACCGGCCAGTGCCCTGGTGGCCGGCGTCGATGGGCTCGACGATTTACGTCTGATCGTCGATCAGGCACCGGATCATCTTGAGGCAGGTGGCTGGTTGATGCTCGAACACGGTTACGATCAAGCCGAGGCCGTGCGCGATTTGCTGCTGACCCGCGGCTTTGCAGAGGTCCACAGCCGCACCGATCTGGGCGGTCACGAACGCATCAGTCTGGGGCGCTTGCCGTGCTGAATGATCAGGAATTATTGCGCTATAGCCGGCAGATTCTGCTGCAACACGTCGACATCGACGGCCAGCTACGACTCAAGGAAAGCCGTGTGCTGATTGTTGGTCTCGGCGGTCTTGGCTCGCCGGTGGCGCTGTACCTGGCGGCGGCCGGTGTCGGTGAGTTGCATCTGGCGGACTTCGACACGGTCGATCTGACCAATCTGCAACGTCAGATCGTTCACGACACCGACAGCGTCGGCCTGAGCAAGGTCGATTCAGCGACCCGGCGCCTGACCGCGATCAATCCCGAGCTTAAGCTTATTGCCCATCGCACCGCCCTGGATGAAGACTCCCTGGCGGCGGCCGTTGCAGCGGTGGATCTGGTGCTGGACTGTTCCGATAATTTTTCCACCCGCGAAGCGGTCAACGCCGCGTGTGTGGCTGCGCGCAAACCGCTGGTCAGCGGTGCGGCGATTCGGCTGGAAGGGCAATTGTCGGTCTTCGACTCCCGTCGTCCGGAAAGCCCTTGCTACCACTGTTTATACGGGCACGGCAGCGAAGCCGAGCTGACTTGCAGCGAGGCCGGCGTACTCGGTCCGCTGGTGGGCCTGGTCGGTAGCCTGCAAGCCCTCGAAGCGCTGAAGTTGCTGGTGGGGTTCGGCGAACCGCTGGTGGGGCGCCTGTTATTGATCGATGCCTTGGGCACGCGCTTCCGTGAATTGCGGGTCAAGCGTGATCCAGGCTGCAGCGTCTGCGGGTCAAGCCATGCGTGAAGCGCCGATTGCTGTATTCGATTCCGGCGTCGGTGGACTTTCTGTGCTGGCCGAGATCCAGCAGTTGCTGCCCAACGAGTCTCTTTTGTACCTCGGCGATTGCGGGAATATTCCCTACGGTGAGAAATCACCGGCATTCATCAGTCAGCGTTGCAGTGTCATGGCGCAGTTCTTTCAGCAGCAGGGCGCCAAGGCACTGGTGCTCGCTTGCAACACCGCGACCGTCGCAGGCGTTGCGGACTTGCGGCGCGATTTCCCCGAGTGGCCCATCGTCGGTATGGAGCCCGCGGTCAAACCGGCGGCTGCGGCGACGCGCAGTGGTGTAGTTGGCGTACTCGCCACCACCGGCACTTTACAGAGTGCGAAGTTCGCCGCCTTGCTCGACCGTTTCGCCGCCGATGTGCGAGTCATCACCCAGCCATGCCCCGGACTGGTGGAGCTGATTGAAAATGGCGATTTGCACAGCGAGGCATTGCGTCAGTTGCTGCAGGGGTATGTCGATCCGCTGCTGGCTGCCGGGGCAGACACGATCATTCTTGGCTGCACGCATTATCCCTTTCTAAAGCCGCTGCTTAAGCAGATGATCCCCCAGAACATCAGCCTGATCGATACCGGTGCCGCTGTGGCACGGCAGCTTCAACGATTGTTGGCCGAGCGTGAGTTGCTGGCCGAGGGACCTGCTCGCGCTACCCGGTTCTGGTCGAGTGCGGATCCGGAACATTTCAGAAATATCTTGCCGGTTTTGTGGCATTCGACGGGTGTTGTGCAAAGCTTCGACTTGTAGATAAAAAATATAAAGAAACGAATAATTGAGCTGAACTTCTGATCAAGCTTCAACTTCTATAGCTTTGTCTGTTGGACAGCATAAAAACCATACGAAATTGTTCGGAAAAGGATGTTTCTAATGAAGCGACTATTCTGCTTGGCCGCGATTGCGACCGCATTGATGGGGCACAGTTTTACCGCGCAGGCAGCAGGGGTGGAGTTCGGGGTCGGCCAGACCAGCGATTCGACCATGACTTACCGACTGGGCATGCAATTCGACTGGGACAAGAGTTGGCTGCAGAGTGATATCGGTCGCTTGACCGGTTATTGGAGCGGCGCTTACACCTACTGGGAGGGCGATGAAACGTCGAGCAATCACAGTGTGTCGTTCTCGCCGGTACTGGTGTATGAGTTTGCCGGTGAGACCATCAAACCCTACGTTGAAGCGGGTATCGGTATCGCGGTGTTTGCCAACACTGAAGTCGAAGACAACAAACTTGGCGGGGCCTTTCAGTTCGAAGATCGTTTCGGGTTTGGTCTGCGCTTTACCGGCGGACATGAAGTCGGGATTCGCGCCACGCACTATTCCAATGCCGGGATCAGCAGCCCGAACGATGGTGTAGAGAGTTATTCGCTGCATTACACGATGCCGTTGTAAGCATTACTGCACTTTTAATGTGGGAGCGGGCTTGCTCGCGAATGCGATTTAACATTCAACATTGATGTTGACTGACAATCCGCTTTCGCGAGCAAGCCCGCTCCCACATTGGATCTTCATGGCCTGCTGTATTCGCTCACCGATACGCCGTCGCAATCCCCTGGCGTTCGGTGATGCATTCCGGTGCGCCCATTTCGAACTCCCGGCAAATCAGCGGACGTTTTTCGTAGATGGTGCACATCATGCTGTCGCGATCCAGCGCGGCGCACCAGCCGTCATCCAGTCGCAGCATGACTTCCCCGCCCCAATCATCGGTATCGATAAAACGCTCGGGCACGCCGGTGTCGGTGATCAACATGACTTCAAGCTGGCAGCAGCAGGCCGCGCAGGTCGAGCAGGTGACCGCCGGTTCGGCGATTTGCGTATGGGGAATAGTTTTCATGGCGCGCAGTGTAAGCCAGTGGGACCGCGCTGTGTGAAAGGCCTGACAGACGCTCGGGCTTCACGGCAGATCTTCGATTGGCGGATTGCTTCGCTCCATGCGTTTGCCGATTTCCAGTCCCTTCTGGCCGGGATTTTGCGGTAGGGGCCAAAGGACAGGCATGAGCAGTTCCGGTAAAGGGAGCTCCAGTGGCCGATGCTTGAGCAGGTCGAAGAGGTACCGCGCAGCTTTGTCCGCCGACCAATCGAGGTGTTGTGAAACCTCGTTGCTCAGGGGGATATCGATAAGTCCTGGGCTGACTACGGTCATTTCGATGTTTTCCGGCGCCACGTCGATGCGCAAGGATTCGAAAAGGTGACGCAATCCGGGCTTTGAATCGCTATAGGCTTCGGCGCGTGGCAGAGGCAGGTAGGTCACCGAGCTGGCCAGGGCCACCAGATGCGGCGCAGTGCCCGCTCGCAGCAGGGGGCGGGCGGCTTCGATGCAATAGCTGCTGGCAAGCAGGTTGGTGCGCACGATGTGCTCGATGACTGATGAGTCGAATTGATTGGTGTCGACGTATTCGCAGGTGCCCGCGTTGAGAATCATGGTGTCCAGAGAGCCCCATTCATTGGCAATCTGCTCGCCGATTTCGCGCACCCGTTGGCTGTTGGTCAAATCACCGGCAACCACCAACACTTGCCCGGGATAACGCTGAGATAAGGCTTTCAATGGCGCCAATGAGCGGGAGCTGACGGCCAGGTGGGCACCGCTTTTCAGTATTTCTTCGGCCAACGCGGCACCAATACCGTTGCTGGCGCCGGTCAACCAGTATCGCCTTGGAGGTGTACGACTCATCTCAATCTCCTTTATCTTCCTGATTCAATCCCATGTTCATACGTAAAACTGCGCTATCAAGGTGATTCCGGTGGCGATAACCCCTGTCGCGACGGCAGGTTCTTGAACGCGGCCAAGGCCCGTTCGCGGGAAGTGCTCAGGTTGACAATCGGCGATGGATAATCCGTCACACCGAATAATCCGTCGAGTCTCGCGGGATTGTGCAGGTCTTTTTTATTCATTTCGTTGATCTGCGGCAACCAATGTTTGATGAAAACCCCTTCGGCGTCGAATTTTTCCGACTGGCTCAGGGGGTTGAAAATGCGAAAGTAGGGTGCCGAATCGGTGCCGGTGGACGAACTCCACTGCCAGCCACCGTTGTTCGCCGCCAGATCGCCGTCAATCAGATGCCGCATGAAGAAACGCTCGCCTTCACGCCAGTCGATCAGCAGGTTTTTGGTCAGGAACATTGCCACGACCATGCGCAAACGGTTGTGCATCCAGCCGGTTTCCAGCAATTGGCGCATGGCGGCATCGATGATCGGCAAGCCGGTACGGCCTTGTTGCCAGGCCTTGAGGTCTTTCGGGGCGTCACGCCAGGCGAGGGCTTCGGTTTCCGGGCGAAAGGCGCGGTGCCGGGAAACCCGTGGGTAGCCCACCAGAATGTGTTTGTAGAATTCTCGCCACAGCAACTCGTTGATCCAGGTGACGGCACCGACCTTGCCGCTTTCGAATTCCCCCTGGTTGCTTTGCAACGCGGCGTGCAGACACTGGCGAGGGGAGATGACCCCGGCGGTGAGATAGGCCGAGAGCTGGCTGGTGCCGGGTTTTGCCGGGAAATCACGCTCGCTGTGGTAATAGTCGATCTGTGTGTCGATAAAAGTCTCGAGGCGGCGTCGGGCTTCAGTTTCGCCGGCCGGCCAGAGAGCACGCAAACTGTCGCTGGGCGTGTCGAAGCCCTCGACACGAGAGGGCGGTTCGTCAATGGCGATACCCAGCGGCGCCTGGATGGCGGGGGCGGTAACCAATCTCGGCAATGATGCATGCAAGCGTTCGTAGCAGACCTTGCGGAACTGGCTGAAGACCTGGAAATAGGTGCCGGTTCTGGTCAGCACGGTGCCAGGCTTGAACAGCAGTTGATCGAGGTAGCGGTAAAAGTCGATGCCTTGGGCTTTCAGGATTTGGGCCACCGCGGCATCACGACGGGTTTCATGAATGCCGTACTCTTCGTTGACGTGCACTGCGCCGATCTTCAATTGCTGGCACAACTCGAGCAAGACCTTCGGTGCATCATCCCAACGGGACGCCTTGCGAATCAGCAGCGGGATGTTCAGGGCGCCCAGCGCATGACGTAATTCGCTCAGGTTGCGCAGCCAGAAATCCACTTTGCACGGCGCGTCGTCATGCGCCAGCCATTGCTGCGGACTCAGCAAATACACCGCCACACTCGGGCCGCGGGCTGCAGCGGCCGAGAGGGCGGTGTTGTCGTGTAGACGCAAGTCGCTGCGCAGCCAGATCAATTGCATGGTGGTATCCGCACGATCATTGAAATACGCCATTAAATGAGCCCGCGCTGAATCAGGCCCTGATGAGCCGATAATGGGTCTTCGGCCAGGGACAAGTCAGCAATGGCGGCGGTTCTTGCGGATAACTCGGTGTGGTGGATGCACACCGTTGCCCCGGCAATCATTTTTGGGCAGCTGACGCCATTCAAAAGTTTCGTCAGCTGTGAAAGATTCATGGCTTTGCTGGAATACAGCAGTACGCCGCGGGCTTGCAGGTGATCGACCGCCAGCGCAAGTTCGCCAGCGGGGAGCGGCCAGTCGAAGACTTCTACCGGACAATCGACGCTGCTGATCAGCCAGGCGGTGAGCCACAGATAAGGCTCCAGTGGCAGGTCCGAGTAATTGATCAGCAACAGCGGCGCGGTGCGCAACTGACGGTTGTTATGGTAGATCCTCGCGCCGAATTTGCTGCGCAACCAGGAAAAAACAAACACCCGCTCCATCTGAGCGCCGAACTGGCCTTGCCAGCGTTGCTCCAGTTCCGCCAGCAACGGCATCAGCAATAGTTCACACAAGGTGCGTGGCGGATACAGCGCCATCGCTTGATTTACCGTGTCATCGAGGGTGCGTTCGGCCAGCTGAGTGACCGCTTGCAGCAATGACTGGCGCAGCACCAGCCAATCGTTCCCGATGGGGTCGGTAAGCTCCTGTGGCGTGTCGAGCAATTGTTTGACCTGGCTGACAGCCACGCCGCGATTGAGCCAGGTAAGGATCGTCAGGATCCGTTGCACGTGTTCGGCACAGAACAGCCGGTGCCCCTTGGGCGTACGCTGGGGCACAATCAGCCCATAGCGCCGTTCCCAGGCGCGCAAGGTGACAGCATTGACTCCGGTCTGCCGGGACACTTCACGAATGGGCAGCCAACCAGCGTCCAAGGCCTTCTTGAAGTCAGTGCCGAGGTCTTCGCTGGCGCTGGAATCCGGTGGATTTTTCATTAAATCGCGTTTCGCAGGCTGAGGTTTTCCGGGTGCGGTTGCAGGTAAACCTGTTGCGCAATGTACGGATCCGGGTATTGGCGAAAGTAGTGTTTGAGCAACATCAATGGCACCACCAGCGGCACGATGCCCCTGCGGTACTGGCCGATGACGTGCTGCACTTCCTGTTTATCTTCAGTGCTGATGGCCTGCTTGAGATAACCGCTGAGGTGCTGCAGCACGTTGGTGTGGGTGCGGCGTGTGGCGCACTTTTTCAGGGCCGCCATCAGCTCGCTGAAATAGCGTGGGCCGAGCACTTGCGGATCGGTTTGCCCCATGTTGCCCAACAAGTTGCCCAGGGTTTTGTATTGCACCGGGTTGTGGGCCATCAGCAGGTATTTGTAGCGCGAGTGAAAGTCAATGAGGCCGCGCCGGGTCAGGCCTGTTTGAAGCAATTGCTGCCAGGCGCGGTAGGCGAACACGCGGGTGAGGAAGTTTTCCCGCAGCACCGGGTCGTTGAGGCGGCCGTCTTCTTCCACCGGTAAATCAGGATGCAATGCACAGAAGGCTTGGGCGTAGATACCACGGCTACCGCCGTCCACTGGCGCGCCGTTGGTGTGGTAGACCTTGACCCGTTCCAGCCCGCACGAAGGGGATTTCTGCATGAAGATATAGCCGCAGATGTCATCCAGCTCCAGCGCCATTTTTTGACCGTGCTCGGCCAGAGGTCGGGTGACGTTGATCTCAGGGTGGACGGTGCCGACAGCCTCCGGGTGCTCGGGGTTGCCGACCAGGCGGATCGGCTCGCGAGGGATACCCAGGCCAATGGCGACTTCCGGGCACACCGGGACGAAATCGAAATAGTCAGAGAGGATGCGGCTGCACAGAGGTGACGCCTTGTGCCCACCGTTGTAACGCACCTCGGCCCCCATCAGGCAAGCGCTGATGGCGATTTTGGGTTTCATGGCTGTAGGGGGCATCGGGGCGCCTCGAATCCAGACCTGTACAGATTATTAGATCTGTACAACATGACTTCATCATAGATTCAAAGGTGTACAAGTCAAAGTTTTTGTATAGGTTTTTTGCGGTGCTGCTGCCCATGTCGACAGCAGCGATTCAATTCACTGCAGGTGTTCATGCAGCCGGCGGGCTGCTTCCTGACCACTGAGCCAGGCACCTTCGACACGCCCAGACAGGCACCAGTCGCCGCACACATACAGGCCCAGATCAGCATCAGCCAGGGCACCCCATTCATGGCTGCTGGCCGGCCGGGCGTACAGCCAGCGGTGAGCGAGGCTGAAGGTCGGAGCAGGCATGGCATCGTGCAGCAGTTCGGCGAAAGCACCGTGCAATTGCTCGATAACGGCTTCCTTGGGCAGGTCGATATGCTGCCGGCTCCAGGCACTGGTGGCATGCAGCACCCAAGTATCGAGGGTGGTGTCACGTCCTGGTTTGCTGCGGTTGCGCGCCAGCCAGTCCAGCGGACTGTCCTGCACGAAGCAACCTTCGATGGCGGTTTCCAGTGGCGTGTCGAACGCCAGTGCGACGGCCCAGGTGGGTTCCATTTTTACCCCGGCGGCGGCTCCGGCGAGTTTCGGTGCGGCCGCCAGCAGCGCGGTTGCCTGAGGGGCTGGCGTGGCGATCACAACATGACTGAACGGGCCATGGGTGAAGCCCTCGGCGTCTTGCAGATGCCAATGTTCTTCACCGCGATAGACCTCGGTGATGCGGCAAGCGAAATGCACTTCCAGATCACCGAGCAGGCCGCGCGTGATCGCGCTCATGCGTGGTGTGCCGACCCAGCGTGTCTGTTCATCCGGCGAAGGTCTGAGCTGGCCGCCGTGAAAGGTATAGAGCTGCGGCGTCCATACGGCGACCCAGCCGTTGGCTTGCCAGCGCTGGACTTCGGTGACGAAGCGACGGTCGCGGGCAGTGAAATATTGCGCGCCCATGTCCAGAGCACCCGCATCGCTGCGCTTGCTCGACATGCGTCCGCCACTGCCGCGGCTTTTATCGAAAAGTTGAACGACATGCCCGGCCTCCGTCAGGGCCTGGGCGGCTGAGAGTCCGGCGATGCCGGTGCCGATGATTGCGATAGGTACAGTCATAGGGGCCTCGTTTACCTTTCTGTACAGACTACGCCGTGGTTCAAACCTGTACAATATTGTTTTTTGGTATAACTTTTAGCGTCCTCGTTCTGACAGCTTGGCCTATTGTTAAGCACAGAGCCTGCCCAATACCAAAGATCCCTGCTTATAAAAATAGACTAGTGATCAGGGTAAAACGCCACGCGAGGAAGATGTCATGCACATATTGCTGACCGGCGGTACTGGTTTGATAGGACGTCAACTCTGCCGACACTGGTTGAGCCAGGGACATCGCCTGACGGTCTGGAGTCGCACGCCTGCAAAAGTCGCCAAAGTCTGTGGCACTCAGGTACGTGGAATCGCACGGCTTGAGGACTTGGGTCAAGAACCGGTGGATGCAATTATCAATCTCGCGGGCGCACCGATTGCCGATCGGCTCTGGACGCACAAACGCAAGGCGTTGTTGTGGAGCAGCCGGATCACCCTGACCGAAACCCTGCTGACCTGGTTCGAAAGCCGCGAGCAGAAACCGCAGGTATTGATTTCTGGCTCCGCGATCGGTTGGTACGGCGACGGCGGTGAGCGGGAGTTGACTGAAGAATCTCCACCGGTCATTGATGATTTCGCCAGCCAGTTGTGCGTCGCCTGGGAGGAAACCGCGCAACGCGCCGAAGCCTTGGGCATTCGCGTGATCCTCATTCGTACCGGGCTGGTGCTGTCCGCCGAGGGCGGCTTTTTGTCGCGGCTGTTGTTGCCGTTCAAACTGGGGCTGGGCGGGCCTCTGGGCAGTGGTCGGCAGTGGATGTCGTGGATTCATATCAAGGATCAAATCGCCCTGATTGATTTTCTTCTGCACCGCAATGAGGCCAGCGGTCCATATAATGCCTGCGCGCCCAAGCCGGTACGCAATCGCGAATTCGCCCAAACGTTGGGTAGCGTGTTGCATCGTCCGGCGTTCATGCCGATGCCAACCCTCGTGTTGAAGGTGGGCCTGGGCGAATTGTCATTGTTGCTGCTGGGTGGCCAGAAGGCCATGCCGGCTCGCTTGCTGGAAGCGGGCTTCACTTTCCAGTTCACTGATTTGCGCGCGGCGTTGGACGATGTGTCCAGCCGCCTTAAGAAATAGGACGTTGCATGACCGATCACGCGTTGCTTCTGGTCAACCTGGGTTCACCCGCTTCCACCTCGGTGGCGGATGTGCGCAGCTACCTCAATCAATTTCTGATGGACCCGTATGTGATCGACCTGCCATGGCCGGTGCGACGTTTGCTGGTGTCGTTGATTCTGATCAAACGCCCAGAGCAATCGGCCCACGCTTATGCGTCGATCTGGTGGGCGGACGGCTCGCCACTGGTGGTGCTCAGCCGTCGTCTGCAACGGGCCATGACCGCGCAGTGGACTCACGGGCCTGTAGAGTTGGCGATGCGCTACGGCGAGCCATCCATTGAGTCGATGCTGGTTCGTATGGCGGCTCAGGGGCACAAAAAAATCACCCTGGCGCCGCTCTATCCGCAGTTCGCCGACAGCACCGTGACCACGGTGATCGAAGAAGCCAAGCGGGTGGTTCGGGAGAAGAAACTCGACGTGCAGTTCTCGATTCTCCAGCCGTTCTACGATCAGCCGGAATACCTCGATGCCCTGGTGGCCAGCGCTACGCCATATTTGCAACAGGATTACGATCACCTGCTGCTGAGCTTTCATGGTTTGCCGGAACGGCACCTGACCAAGATCGACCCCACCGGTCATCATTGCTTTAAAAGCGATAATTGCTGTCAGAAGGCTTCGCCGGAAGTATTAGCCACCTGCTACCGCGCCCAATGCCTGCGCACCGCTTCCGAGTTTGCCCGGCGCCTGGACCTGCCGGACGACAAGTGGTCGGTGTCGTTCCAGTCGCGTCTGGGGCGAGCCAAGTGGATCGAACCCTACACCGAAGCGCGCCTCGATGAGTTGGCCAAAAGTGGTGCGAAGAAAGTTCTGGTGATGTGCCCGGCGTTCGTTGCCGATTGCATCGAAACACTGGAAGAGATCGGTGATCGCGGGAAGGAGCAGTTCCGCGAAGCGGGAGGGGAGGAGTTGGTGCTGGTGCCGTGTCTCAATGATGATCCGCAGTGGGTGCGGGCGTTGAACGCATTGTGTGAACGGGCACCGTTGGTACTGTAAGAAAACCCTCTGAGGTGAAGGCGGGCTTGTTGTGGCGAGGGAGCTTGCTCCCGCTGGGTCGCGAAGCGGCCCCAAAATTCTCGTAGTCGATGAAGATTTTGTGAGTGCTGCGCACTCAAGCGGGAGCAAGCTCCCTCGCCACAGGGGATTGAGTCGCCTGTTACAACAACGGCTCTTCCACCTTCTTGTGCTTCCAGCTGTCATGGCCCGGCAGCAACAGGTTCAGCGCAATCGCCACCACCGCGCACAGCGCGATACCTTTGAGGCCGAAATCGTCCGGGCCGGTACCGGTGCCGACCAGTACGCCGCCAATCCCGAACACCAGCGTCACCGAAACAATCACCAGATTGCGTGCTTCGCCCAGGTCGATTTTGTGGCGAATCATGGTGTTCATCCCCACCGCAGCAATCGAACCGAACAACAGGCAGAGAATCCCGCCCATCACCGGCACCGGGATGCTTTGCAGCAGGGCGCCGAACTTGCCGATGAACGCCAGGCTGATCGCAAAGATTGCCGCCCAGGTCATGATTTTCGGGTTGTAGTTTTTGGTCAGCATCACCGCGCCCGTCACTTCGGCATAGGTGGTGTTGGGCGGGCCGCCGAACAGACCGGCCGCGGTGGTGGCAATGCCATCGCCGAGCAATGTGCGGTGCAGGCCGGGCTTCTTCAAATAATCGCGCCCCGTCACGCTACCCACGGCAATCACGCCGCCGATGTGCTCAATGGCCGGGGCCAGGGCTACCGGAACGATGAACAGAATCGCCTGCCAGTTGAATTCCGGCGCCGTGAACTGTGGAATCGCAAACCACGGTGCAGCAGCAATCTTCGCGGTGTCGACCACGCCGAAATAGAACGCCATGGCAAAACCCACCAATACGCCGGAGATGATCGGCACCAGGCGGAAAATGCCTTTGCCGAACACCGCGACGATCAGGGTGGTCAGCAGCGCCGGCATCGAGATCAACATCGCTGTCTGGTAAGGAATCAGTTCAGTGCCATCGCCAGCCTTGCCCATCGCCATGTTGGCGGCGATCGGCGCCATGGCCAGGCCGATGGAGATGATTACCGGGCCAATCACCACCGGTGGCAGCAAACGGTCTATGAACCCGGTGCCTTTGATCTTCACGGCAAGGCCGAGGAAGGTGTAGACGAAACCGGCCGCCATCACCCCGCCCATGGTCGCCGCCAGGCCAAACTGGCCCTTGGCGAGAATGATCGGCGTGATGAAGGCAAAGCTCGATGCCAGGAACACCGGCACCTGACGCCCGGTGACGATCTGGAACAGAATCGTCCCCAGGCCTGCGGTGAACAGCGCCACGTTCGGGTCGAGGCCGGTGATCAACGGCATCAACACCAGCGCGCCAAAGGCCACGAACAGCATCTGTGCACCCGACAGCACCGTGCGCCAGAGCGGATCGTTGAACTCTTGCTGCATGCTCAAGCGTCCTTCTGCTTGGTACCGAAGATCTTGTCACCGGCATCGCCCAAGCCAGGGATGATGTAACCGTGTTCGTTGAGTTTTTCGTCAATGGAGGCGGTGTAGATCATCACGTCCGGGTGAGCTTTGCCTACAGCGGCGATGCCTTCAGGGGCAGCCACCAGGACCATCGCGCGGATGTCCTTGCAACCGGCCTTTTTCAGCAGGTCGATAGTGGCGACCATCGAGCCACCAGTGGCGAGCATCGGGTCGATGATCATCGCCAGACGCTCGTCGATCTCCGGTACCAGTTTCTCAAGGTAGGTGTGGGCTTCGAGGGTTTCCTCGTTGCGGGCCACGCCCACGGCGCTGACTTTTGCGCCCGGGATCAGGCTGAGCACGCCTTCGAGCATGCCGATACCGGCACGCAGGATCGGCACCACGGTAATCTTCTTGCCGGCGATTTTCTCGACTGACACCGTGCCGCACCAGCCTTCGATGTCATAGCTTTCCAGCGGCAGGTCTTTGGTGGCTTCATAGGTCAGCAGGGCACCGACTTCCTGAGCGAGCTCACGGAAATTCTTCGTGCTAATGTCGGCGCGGCGCATAAGGCCAAGTTTATGACGGATCAGCGGATGGCGGATCTCAAGGATGGGCATGGGGAAAGGCTCCGGCGGCGGGCAAAAAAACCGGCCTAGATTAATCTATCCGAGGGTGTTGTCCTATAGACATACAGAACGTTAGTCCACAAACGCTTGATCTGGCCTCGCTTGATGCGTACCTTTGCCCGCTTTTCCGAATCCGCCACCCCCCCTCAAACCCCCTTGGAGAGCGCCATGTCCGCTGATCTCGAGCATATCCGTCAAATCATGCGAGAGGCTGACTGCCTGTACACCGAAGCTGAAGTCGAGGCGGCCATCGCCCGCGTCGGTGCGCAAATCAACGAACAGCTGGCTGAAAGCAATCCGGTGGTGTTCTGTGTGATGAACGGCGGGCTGATTTTTTCCGGCAAGCTGCTGACCCATCTGAGCTTCCCGCTGGAAGCGTCTTACCTGCACGCTACCCGTTATCGCAACGAAACCAGCGGCGGCGACCTGTTCTGGAAAGCCAAGCCGGAAGTCTCGTTCATTGACCGTGACGTGCTGATCATCGACGACATCCTCGATGAAGGTCACACCCTGGGCGCGATCATCGACTTCTGCAAACACGCTGGCGCCCGCAAAGTGCACACCGCCGTGCTGATCGACAAGGACCACGACCGCAAGGCTCGCCCGGACCTGAAAGCCGATTTCGTCGGCCTGCCGTGCATCGACCGTTACATCTTCGGTTACGGCATGGACTACAAAGGCTACTGGCGTAACGCCAACGGGATTTTTGCCGTTAAAGGCATGTAAACAGGATGACTGTCTGGGGGCGATTGGCCGCCAGGCACGTTGAGTTGAATGCAAGGCCTCACATCGGGATGCGTGCGTAGCTTGCTTGAACTGCGCGCTCAGCCCTGTCCGGCGAGCCAGCGTTCGCTTTTGCGTCGAGCCTGTTCCAGATTATTCACGTAGGCCAACTGTCGCTGTTCCCGATGGATGCCCGCGCGCCTGAGTTTCAGGCGTACCCGTGGAGCGGTTCCGACCAGAATCAGGCCGATGCCGTCGGTGCGGTAATCCCTGAGGATATTGTCGAAGGCCGCCAACGCCGTCATGTCCAGCATGGGCACGGCACTCATCTCGACAATCACCACTTTGACCTCCGGGCTGAATTTGCGCAGTACACCCAGGGCTTTTTCCGCAGCACCGAAAAACAGCGGTCCGCGTATCGCATAACAACGAACATGCTCCGGCATATCCTGTAAGGCTTGATGGAACTCGCGAGGCAGTTCGGCGGTGTCCGTGAGGTCGCTCATGCGTTTGATGAACAACCCGGCGGCCAGCAGCAGGCCAACGGCGACGGCCAGCACCATGTCGAACAGCACTGTCAGGCTCAGGCAGGTCAGCAAGACCAGCACATCGCTGCGCGGTGCGATGCGCAAGGTGTGTACGACGTGCCGGGCTTCGCTCATGTTCCACGCCACCATCACCAGCAATGCCGCCAGCGCCGCCATCGGCAAGTAGCTGAACAGGGGCGCGAGGGCGAGTATCGCCAGCAACACCACCGCACTGTGGATAATCGCCGCCAATGGCGAAAACGCTCCGCTGCGCACGTTGGTGGCGCTGCGGGCGATTGCCGCGGTGGCGGTAATGCCGCCGAACAGCGGTGCGACCAGATTGCCCAGGCCTTGACCCAGAAGTTCGGCGTTAGGGTCGTGTTTGCTGCCCGTCATGCCGTCGGCCACCACCGCGCACAACAATGATTCGATGGCGCCGAGCATGGCGATGGCAAAGGCTGGCGCCATTAATTGGCGGATCAGGTCGTAAGACAGGTGCAGCGGCTGGCCGTAGGGCCCCGGCAGATTCCACGGCCAGTCGAAGCTCGGCAGAAACGGCGGTATGCCGGGATGGCTGACGCCATCGACGATATAGCTGAAGCGCTCCCCCAGCGTCGCAACCGGTAACCCGCCGCTTTCCAGTGCCACCCCTAGCAATGCGCCGACGGCCAGCGCCACCAGATGCCCCGGAATCCTCGGCACAAAGCGCGGCCAGACGATCAGGACTGCCAGGCACATAACACCGATGATCCCGTCCCCCAGGCGGGCGCTGGGTAACGCCTGGAGCAGCGCACCTAGTTGCTCGATGTAATGTTCGGCATGCCCGGTGGTACTCAGGCCCAGCAAATCCTTTAATTGAAGGGTAGCGATGACAATGCCGATCCCCGCGGTAAAGCCCAAGGTCACTGGGTAAGGGATGTACTGAATCAGCCGTCCGGCCCGAATCAGCCCCAAGGCAATCAGGATTACCCCGGCAAGCATGGTGCAAAGCAGCAGGCCACCCAGACCATATTGTTGGGTGATCGGCAGCAGGATCACCACGAATGCGGCTGTCGGCCCGCTGACATTGAAGCGCGAGCCTCCCGTCAGGGCGATCAGGGGCGCGGCGATCAGCACCGTATACAGACCTTGCTGGGGCGCTACCCCCACCGCAATCGCCAGGGCCATTGCCAGAGGGATGGCGATAATCCCGACCGTCACCCCGGCGCTGATATCGCCGCGCAAATGTCTGAGGCTACAACCTGCGCGCCAAGTCTGACGCCAGGCGGCGAATAACGGGGGCATGGAGAATGACATGGGTACTCCACAACAGAGGGTGCACTGTCGAAATGGGGCTGAAAGCTCTTTCAGTATGCCCAGCCTTGTCTTCCAGAGTATTGACCTGGATCGGTTATTCGCCGGGTAGATCCTCATGCTAGAGTGCTCGGCCCCGCCCCCGGAGCCTGTCATGAGCCTTTTGATCCGCAGCTGCGCCGCCCTGTTGCTGACCCTCAGCCTGCCCCTGGCCGCAGCCCCGTCGCCGATGCACGCACAGTTTTTGCCCCCGGACGACCTGACCCTGCGCGACGCCGAGCCCGAGCAGCAGCAACTGTTGCAGGTCACCGAGTATTCGGTGGTGATCGGCAGCCAGCGCCAGTCCAACCAACAGCCGATCCCGGTCACATCGCCATTGCTGATCCGCCTCAAGGGCAAATCCTTGAACAAGGGCGCGACCATCAGCCAGGTGCTGGTCAACTTCGATGGCGAAAGCAAAAGCCTGAAGAAGCCGATCTACGACGAAAAAAGCAAAACCCTGACGCTCTTCTACCCAATGGCCCAATATCGGGTGGTGATCGATTTGTTGCGCAATGACACGGTGTATTGCCAGTTCCTCAGCTACGCCAACGGCCATATCTGGGCCGATCTGCACACTGGCAGCGTTCGTCCGCGTTGAGCCTTACGCCCGGGCAGGGGTAAACTGCCCGCCCCGTGAAATGTCTGCGAGCTGGAGTCGGCAATGCGTAAAGATAAGAAGCAAGTGATTGGTGACGAGATCGGCGATGCGCAGATCAAACTGTTCCTCGATTTCGAGCCGGTCGACGCCACTTCACCGTCGCTGCACAAACTGATCAAGGCTTACCGTGGCCTGCGCATCGATGACTTCGAGCGTTTTCTGACGTTCTTTGTTGAAGTCGGCCATGACCTGAATGGCAAGGATGAGCACGGCAATGACTTCGTCGCCCTGATCAAGGATCAGCGTAACGCGGCCGAGTACATCGAGTTGATCGACAAGGCTCGCGGTTAACGTCAACACACCGGCATTTGTGGCGAGGGAGCTTGCTCCCGCTGGGCTGCGGAGCGGCCCCAAAATTCTGCGAACGGCGCAGATTTTGTGAGCGCTGCGCACTCAAGCGGGAGCAAGCTCCCTCGCCACAAAGCTTGTTTCATCGCACATAAAAAAACGCCCCGCCTTCAATGAGGACGGGGCGTTTTTTATGCGGCCGAATCAAGCGTAGCTTTCGGTCTCGTTACTGGCTTCAACCAGTTCCAGCGCGACGTTGTTGTGCGCATTGATCTTGCGATACAGCGCAGCGTCGGTTTCCAGGACTTTTTCCCGAGCCGGGAAGATTTCCGCCAGCTTGGCAGCCCATTCACCGGAGGCTTTGTTCGGGAAGCATTTTTCGATCAGCTCAAGCATGATCGAAACAGTCACCGAAGCGCCTGGGGACGCGCCGAGGAGGGCCGCAAGCGAACCGTCCTTGGCTGCGACCAGTTCGGTACCGAACTGCAGAACGCCGCCTTTCTTCGGGTCTTTCTTGATGATCTGCACCCGTTGACCGGCCACTTCCAGGCGCCAGTCTTCGGCTTTCGCTTCAGGGTAGAAACGACGCAGGGATTCCAGGCGCTGTTCCATCGACTGCATCACTTCGCTGACCAGGTACTTGGTCAGGTCCATGTTGTTTTTGGCCACGGCCAGCATCGGGCCGATGTTGCCGGCGCGGACTGACATCGGCAGGTCCATGAACGAGCCATGCTTGAGGAACTTGGTGGTGAAACCGGCGTAAGGCCCGAACAGCAGGGACTTCTTGCCATCGACCACTCGGGTGTCCAGGTGCGGCACGGACATCGGTGGCGAACCGACGGCGGCCTGGCTGTAGACCTTGGCCTGGTGGTGCTTGACCACTTCCGGGTTGTCGCAACGCAGCCATTGGCCGCTGATCGGGAAGCCGCCGAAGCCTTTGCTTTCTTCGATGCCCGAGGCTTGCAACAGCGGCAGTGCCGCACCGCCAGCGCCGAGGAACACGAACTTGGCGTCGACTTCACGGCTGTTGCCGGTATTGACGTCCTTGATGCTGACGGTCCAGCCGCCGTTGTTACGCTTCAGGCCGGTGACGCGCTTGCAGTACTTGACCTGGGCATCGGGTGCGCTGGTCAGGTGCGTGAGCAATTGATTGGTCAGGGCGCCGAAGTTGACGTCGGTACCGTTCATCACGCGGGTGGCGGCGAGGACTTCGTCAGGCGCGCGGCCCGGCATCATCAACGGCATCCACTCGGCCATTTTGGTCTTGTCTTCGGTGTATTCCATGTCCGAGAAGGCGTGGTGTTTGCTCAGCGTCTTGAAACGTTCCTTGAGGAAGGAGACGCCGTCGTCGCCCTGCACGAAGCTCAGGTGCGGCACCGGGCTGATGAACGACTTGCACGAGCCGAATGTGCCTTTCTTGGTCAGGTAGGACCAGAACTGCTTCGACACCTCGAACTGGGTGTTGATATGCACGGCTTTCTTGATGTCGACGGTGCCGTCGGCGGCCTGCGGCGTGTAGTTCAGCTCACACAGCCCGGCGTGACCGGTACCGGCGTTGTTCCACGGATTGGAACTCTCCGCAGCACCGGAATCCATCAGCTCGACGACTTCCAGCTTGATCGCGGGGTCGAGCTCTTTGAGCAGTACAGCAAGGGTGGCACTCATGATGCCGGCCCCAACCAGTACTACGTCGACTGCTTCGTTATGCGCCATTTAACGCGTCTCCAAAATCTGCAGCACCAAATTGTCGGCATAGCTGCCAGGAGTGACGGGGCGTGTCAGTGATGCCCCAGGTACCCATGGCCAGGATCGCCATGTCCGAATCTTCGCAATTTTTCGCAACTTCGACGGATGCATGCGGCCTGGCTTCAAGAGTCACATGAACTCATTTCGGCACGCGGCTGGCAATTCGACTTATGGTCGAGACATCCGTTTGTGCAACCAAATCCGTAGCGGACAGGCTTCAGGCTCCGGTGTTCGAGGAATACTCGGTCCTGTGTCGTTGGGCTGTTGTAGACGCTAATGGTGCATGTTCAGACGCAAAACTATTCATTTGCTCGCCACACTCTTGTGAAGTTGTGAAAACCCGTTTTTTTCACGCTCTTTTGAAGACGTGAACCTCAAAAAAGGGCTGTCCCAGCCTGGCACCGTGCCCGGATGGATTGCCGCCATGGGATACATGACAGGCAAAACGGGCAAACAGCTCAGTAACCGAGCGTAATGACAGCTCTGCAGATTCGCGAAAAGTGGTGTTTTTGCTTAGGGAACAGCAAGCGCGCCAGCTTCACTCGATCTGTGTGGGCGGCTCTCTGTGGGCGGTGCGGGGGTGTCAATACCGAGGCATTGACGATGCTGCGAGGCCCGATCAGGAGACGTCCTTATAATCGGGGGGAGATTGTATCTAAGAAACGCAGGGAAATGGTCGTGTTTAATGACTTTTATTAGGCGTCCGGTCAGGTGGTCAACAGTTGTTGTGCCCGCGCACGTGGCTGGCGCTGGCTGACACGGGCGCTGGCGGGCAGGGGATGGTGCAGCCAGTTGAGGCGGATTTCTTCGATTTCGACCCAGCCATCGCCCATGGGCTGCAGGCTGCACTGTTTGAATGCCTGGCAGCGGCCATCGCGGTCGAGCAAGGCAAAACAGCGATGCAGTGGACGTGGCGCGAACATTGAGATGAGAAAACGCATGGCAAAGTACCTTGTGGGGTGACTGCTGTGAAGGTTGCCAGTGAGCCATGACGTGCATGTGTAAGGTCGGTGACAGATGTGTGACAGGAACCGCGCTGCGCCGTGTTTGTCAGAGATTTCAGTAATCGTTGTGCGAAGCTAGTTCGCCGCAGTGGCGCACCGCTATACTGCAGGCCTGTTTGTGCCTGATTCTGGAGAGAAGAGCATGTTGCAACGCCTGTTGTTCGGTTTGATCACTGTGACCAGTTTGACCCTCGTCGGCTGCGCCCACAGCCCGCAACAACTGAACCCGGAACCCAAGCTGACAGCTCAGCTGGCGCCGGTCGGCCGTGGCCAGCCGGTGGTGGTGCGTGTGGTGGATGGTCGTCCATCGCCCACCTTGGGAACTCGTGGTGGCCTGTATCCGGAGACCAGTGCAATCACCGTGCAGGGCGCGCAGATTCTGCCGAAGTTGCAGGCTCAGGCTGAAGCGGCCGTGCGCTTGCTGGGCTTTACCCCGACTGCCAATGCGCTGAATGCACCGCAATTGACCGTAACCCTGGCCGAGCTGAAGTATCAGTCGCCCAAGGAAGGCCTGTATGTGACTGAAGCAACGATTGGCGCGACGTTCCGTTCGGATGTGCAGAATGCCAACCGTCGTTACAGCGGTCGCTACGGTGCGTCGCTCGATCAGCGTTTTGGCATGGCGCCGAATCAGGAAACCAATACCAAGCTGGTCAGTGATGTGTTGAGTGATGCGTTGACCCGCTTGTTCAAGGATCCGACGATTGGTCAGGTGCTTGCCGAGTAACGGTTTGCGGCTTGTTTAAAGAACCCGGTGTCAGTGATGGCGCCGGGTTTTTTTGTGTCCTTTGTGTCCTTTGTGTCCTTTGCGGTCTTGGTTGCGATGGCGGCCTTTGGGCCGACCATGTTTTGGTTGGGGTGTGTACATATCCGTTGCTGCGGTAACGGCGGCTAATGGTTTCGCCCTTACGGCGAGGCACTTTTGGCAAACGCCCCAAAAGTACCCAAAAGGTCTCGCCCCAAGCGTCCGGCCCCTCGCTGAGGCTCGGCGTTCCTTCGCTCCGGTATCCATCTGGGGGCATCGCCCTACGGTCTGCTTCGTTACGACCTACATGCGATGGGTTCGACTGCGTCGAACGGCGCTGCGCGCCAATCCCCAGATGAACACCGGAACGAGGCCTCCCGAAGGGGCGGGCAGATCAAGATCAAAAGCCAGATCAAAAGCTGCAGGCGAGCTAACGCTCGGCCTGTTGAGTGGTGAGGGGCGGGTGTACGCCGCTGGCTTTTTGTAGGAGCGAGGCTTGCCCGCGAAGGCGGCCTGACAGCCGACCAATTCCTTGCAGATATACACGATTCAATTGTGGGAGCGAGCCTGCTCGCGATGGCGGCGTGTCAGGCGACATCAATGTTGAATATCAGGCCGTCTTCGCGGGCAAGCCTCGCTCCTACAGGGGGATCAGCTGTGCGGCGCAGGTTTTGGTATGGCGACGTTATCCAGCATCCGATTCACCGCCAGTTCTGCCAGCATGACGATCTGTTGAATCGCCATCGCCGTGTGCCGGTGCGGCCCTTCCAGATACCCCGCAAAATCACCCGCCATTACACTGGCCTGGGCCAACGATTCACAGGTGTGGGCCAACAGGTCTTCGTCTTTGATATCCGGCGCGACCATATACATCGTGCTCGGCTTGCGGGCCACGGGTGATTTGAGGGCGGATGGGTTGAGGTAGTGATCGAGGGCGCGGTTAGCGGCATCGTGGAGTTTTTTTGAATCGAGGGATTCGTAGGGGGAAACGTTGTCGGTTTCTGGAGGATTGGGTGTGGCTTTGAACATGGTGACGCTCCGAATGAAAGGTTTAGCTGCCACGATCGCTGCGACGCGATTGAAGGAGGCAGCTGTACGCGGGGTCGCAGACCGAGCCATTCGGAAACCCGGCATACCCGAAGGTATCCCGCGCACAGCCACCATTAAACCAAACGACTAGCACCGAAGCGCTCCGGTTTGGGCCGGCGATTATGCACCAAATGAGCTGAACTGAACGGACTGCGACGCCCGGTCGCTGATGTGCAGCGACCCCCAAAGCCTATCCACCCCATTTCCGAGCGACAACCTTCAAAACCTGTCGGAATCTTCCGTTTCAATCACCGCGTTTGTAGGACGCTCAAGCCACCTCCGAATAAAAATCCAGAACACTCACCCCCGTCAGCAAATCCGTTTCCGGCAAATCCGCATGTTGATGCCCTCCCAGCGCGCAATACACCAGCCAATGCCGGTCCTGAACGTTGAAGGCGAGGCTGCCGACTAAGGTTTGTTGTTCGTCGCTTTGGGCAATGAGGTAGAGGCGGTCCTGGTTTTCGGCGTGGAGCATGACGGAGTCCGTGTCGGTTTCGAGGGGCGACAGACTGGCGGATTCAGATGACGGTGCCATGACACAGGACAGTAATCGGCTAAATGGTTTCGTTATTTGTCGGAAAGCCGGGGCAGGTTGGGGCAGTTTCGGTAGAATCCGCGCCGTGGTCGTCGGTCCGGCGTCTGCTACACCGGTTTGCCTGAGGTTTGTGATGTCGCTGCAATTGATTTCGCTTCTTACTGCTCATCCCGCCAAATTGATCAATTTGCTGGCCTTGCTGTTCGCCTTCCCGGGCAGCTGGTTGCTGCACGCCACCCGTCGCCGCGAACAGCGCGCCCTGGCCAGTATCGAGGCGCAGCGCCAAAGTCGTCCCAACGAAGAGCCAACACTGGATTGGGCGACCCTGCGCATGAACCGTTTCTTCTACCGCTTCGGTTTCGCCTGCCTTGGGATGGCGTTGCTGGTGTCGTGGATCAGTACTCGCGTCTGAAGTTCTGACACAAGACCCTGTGGCGAGGGAGCTTGCTGTGGCGAGGGGGCTTGCCCCCGTTGGAGTGCGCAGCACTCCCATCCCCGTACATGAACCTGAAATGGGGCCGCTTCGCAGCCCAACGGGGGCAAGCCCCCTCGCCACAGGGCGCCGTTGTCATTTCCAGCCATTGCCTTACAGCGGCAACCCGGCCTTGACCCGATACTGATTGCGCACCGGCGTCGCATATTGCAACACCAGAAACGGACGATGCTCCTCAGGGCAAGCCTCCAGCCGGCGCTGCCATTCTTCCTGGGCCTTGGCCAGTTCGTCAGCCGCAAACACCTCGGACGCTTTCGGCACCGGCAATTGCGGGTCGGCGTCTTTCCACTGTGCATAGGCCAGGTAGTGCACCGGGAACAACCGGTAACCGCCAAGAATCTGCTTGTCCATTTCGATCGCCAATTGCTTGGTATCTTCGAACAATTCGGTGATCGGCGCGGCGAAGTTCACGTGGACCCGGCCTTTGTAACCGGTGATGCCTTTGGCGATGCTCACGTCATCCTCGCCCGGCACCTTGGTGTAGCTGCCGGTGGTGGCGCGGATGTACAGCTCGCGCGCCTTGGCCTGGTCGCACGGGTCGTATTCGTAGCTGATCGACACCGGGGTGAGGTTCAGCGAGCGGATGACTTCGCCGAACGGCTCGTCCTTGCGGCTCATGTGGAACATCTTGAGGATCGCCGACTCGGTGCGGTCGTCGCCGTCCTTGGCCCGGCCTTCAGCCTGGGCGATCCAGATCGAGGCGCAGTCGTTGCGGATCGAGTGGTTGATGTACGCCGACAACAGCTGATACGCCGCCATTTTTTCCCGGCGACCGGTGATCGAACGGTGCACGATGAAGCTCTTGTTCAGGCGCATCAAATCGCTGACAAAAGGCTTTTGCAGCAAGTTGTCGCCAATGGCAATGCGCGGGGTCGGCAGGCCGGCGTGGTACACGGCGTAGTTGACGAAGGCCGGGTCCATCACGATGTCGCGGTGGTTGGCGATGAACAGGTAGGCGCTGCCGGACTTGAATTGCTCCACGCCGGTGTACGTCACACCGTCTGTGGCACGCTCGATGGTGTGGTCGACGTAAAACTCGACTTTGTCCTGCAAGGTGGCCACCGAGTTGACGTCGGCGAACTCACGGCGCAGCCGATGCGCTATAAGAGGTTTGAGCATCCAGCCGAAGGCACCGGCATAGCGCGGGAAGCGGAAGTGGATGAGGATATCTAGAAACGCCTTGTCGCCGAGCAGCCGGTTCAGCACTGCCGGGACTTCGCTGTCGTCGTAAGGTCGGATGGCATCGAATTCGCCCATCATGCTCTCTTGTTAGAAACGGCTAGGGTAAGTAAAGGTTTTGATCGAAAACCAACGGGGCACGGTCTGAAAAGTTAGCCAGACGAAAATAGCCCTGCAAATAGACCGGCGATTATACGCACAAGTCACTTGGGAGACCGCGATGCTGGAAACAGAGCGCTATGAATGCCCATATTGCGGTGAAGAATCCGAGGCGGTTCTGGATTTGTCCGGTGGCGATCAGACCTATATCGAAGATTGTCCTGTGTGTTGCCGTCCCATTACTTTTGTCTTGCAGACTGACGGTCATGAATGGTTGCTCGAAGTTCACAGCGAAAATGAGTGAGGGTCTATGCAGCGCATCTACGAACCGGAAAACCTGATGGAAGGCGAACTGCTTCAAGGCATGCTCGCCAGCGAGGGTATCGAGGCGCATCTGGTGGGCCGGGATTTGATCGGCGGCACCGGGGAGTTGCCGATGTTCGGCCTGCTGGGCTTATCGGTCGATAACGATCAGGCCGAATACGCCCGCGAGCTGATCACCGCGTACAATGCCGCGCTGCCGCTGTCCGGCGATGAGCCGGAGAGTTTTCCCGGCACGCTGGTCTGTTAGGCTGACGTTCGTTTGATCAAGAGTCGTATTGCCCCATGTGTGGACGTTATGCCCTGTTTCGCTGGAACCCCGCCTTCGCGGCCCTGCCCGGATTCCCCGCCGATCAGCAGGCCCAGTGGAATATTTCCCCCAACGATTCGGTGTTGATGCTGCGTGCCGGCGCAGACGGGCAGCGCGAGTTGGCCCGAGCCCGCTGGGGACTGACGCCGCCGTGGCTGACCGACCTGTCCCGCACCCCGGCCCATGCCCGTGCCGAAACCGTTGCCGAACAGCCGATGTTTCGCGAAGCCTTGCGCTTGCGTCGTTGCCTGCTACCGGCCAATGGTTTCTATGAATGGCGCGGCACCACCCGCAAACGTCCGTACTGGCTGACCCCGGGGGAGGGCTCGGCGCTGTTCTTCGCGGCGATCTGGGAGGCGTATCCGGTGCAGGAACAGGTGTGGTTGAGTACGGCGGTGATCACCCAACCGGCCGCGAGTCAGCGTCGACCGTTGATTCTCGATGCGGCGGGGCAGCAAGCCTGGCTCGACCCCGAAACGCCGTTGCATGCCTTGCAGGCGTTGCTGGCCAGTGAGCCCGCGGCGTTGCGCGAGCGGGTGCTGGCGAATCTGGTGAATGATCCGAAGCTCAATGGGCCGGAGTGTTTGACCCCGGGTTGAGTGCGTAATGATCGTTCCCACGCTCCGCGTGGGAATGAATCCCGTGACGCTCTGCGTCACAGTGGACGCGGAGCGTCCATGGCTGCATTCCCACGCAGAGCGTGGGAACGATCATTGAACCCTAAACCTTGAACTGATTGATCAACCGCCGCTGCTGTTCCGCCAACTTGGTCAAATCTGCACTGGCCGCGCTCGATTCATCCGCTCCGCCGGCCACTTCATTGGCCACTTGCCCGATATTGATCACGTTACGGTTGATGTCGTCCGCCACCGCGCTCTGTTCCTCGGCGGCGCTGGCGATCTGGGTGTTCATGTCGTTGATCACCGACACCGCCTGAGTAATGGTTTCCAGCGCCTCGGCCGCTTTCGCCGCGTGCTGCACACTTTCGTCGGTACGGTTCTGGCTGTCTTCCATGACCCGCACCACATCGCGGGTGCCTTGTTGCAGGTGCTGGATCATGGTCTGGATTTCTTCAGTGGCCTTCTGGGTTTTCTGCGCCAGGTTGCGCACCTCATCGGCCACCACTGCAAACCCACGACCCTGCTCACCGGCACGGGCGGCTTCGATGGCCGCGTTCAAGGCCAGCAGGTTGGTCTGCTCGGCGATGCCGCGAATGGCCGTCAGGATCGCGTTGATGTTTTCGCTGTCCTTGGCCAGGGTCTGCACCACGCCGACGGCCTTGCCGATTTCCACCGCCAAAACGCCAATTGAATTCGACGTATCCCGGACGATTTGCATGCCTTGCGCCGCTGCCTGATCCGCATGGCTGGCGGCTTGCGCGGCCTGGGTCGCATTGCGCGCGACATCCTGGGCGGTGGCGGTCATTTCATGCACGGCGGTCGCGACCTGATCGATTTCTGCCATTTGTTTGTGCACACCAATGTTGGTGCGGATGGCGATGTCGGCGGTGTGTTCCGAGGAATCACTGACGCTCTGCACCGACGTCACCACTTGCGTGATCATCGCCTGCAACTTGGCGAGGAAGGTATTGAAGCCTTTGGCGATCGAGCCCAATTCGTCGGCGCGGTCACTGGTCAGGCGACGGGTCAGGTCGCCTTCGCCCTGAGCAATGTCGTCGAGCATCGCCACCATTTGCTTGAGCGGGCGAGCAATGCCGTGGCCCACCAGCCAGATCACCAGCAAACCGATACTTGCGATCAACAGGCCGACCATGGCCATGCCAAAGGTGTCGGATTTGCGCTGTGCGTCCAGATCACCCTGAAGCTTTTGCAGGTCCGCCATCACCGCATTCAGTGGCAGCTGCATCATCAAGGTCCAGCGGGCGTCGGTCTGACCGATGCCGAAGGGCAGGTACAACTCGATCCGGCCCTGGGCCTTGTCGACGGTGTAAGTGACTTCGCCGCGCTTGAGGTTGGCCATGTTGGCAATCTGCTTGCTGTCGAGAATGTCGCTGACCTTTTCGCCGAATTTGCTCGGGTCTTTGGTGTAGGCGACGATCCGGCCGTTACTGCCGATCAGGACCATTTCACCGGCGCCGCTGTACAGTTTTTGATTCGCCCCCAGGAGCATTTCCTGGATGAAGTTCACCGACAGGTCGGCGCCGACGATGCCCTGGAATGCACCGTTGAGCATGATCGGTTCAATGAAAGAGGCGAGCATGACGATCTTGTCGCCGACCTTGTAGGGCGCCGGATCGATCACGCAGGATTTTTTGGTTTCTTTGGAGCACAGGTAGTACTCGCTGGCGCGCACGCCGGTGGACAGGGTTTTCTGGTCGTCGACGTCCACCAGTTTGTCCAGGCCCAGGCTGCCGTCTTCGTTGCGGAACCACCACGGCAGGAAGCGCCCGTTGCTGGCGTCGATGCCGACTATTGGAGTGTCTATGTAGGCCGCATCGTTGTGGTCGAGTGCGTTTTTTTCCCAGCCGATGTAGGTGCCGAGAATTTTCGGGTTGCGGGCCACGTTTTCCTTGATCAAGTTGATCAGTTGCTCACGGCTCAGGCTCAACTGTGGCTGACCATCGGCGCCCGGGGTACCGATCAACGCGTTCACCCGCACCAGGCCACCGGCGATCAGCAGCGGTGCTTCGAGTTCGCGCTGGATCTGGCTGACCTGGGTTTGCGCCAGCGAGGTCAGGCGTTGTTCGATGACTTGTTCGAACTGCGCCTGGGTCCGTTGCTGGACCATGTCTTGGGTCCGGGCGCCGGAAAACAGCGCATACAGCACCAGGGCTGCAACGACGCTGAGCACAATGGCGCCGGCCAGGGCGGCAACGGAAAACTGGATCGACTTGAATTTCATGGGTGCTCCGCACGCAAGAGGACGTCTGCGGTGCTGTATCGGCAGGAAGCTGGAAGGTCATGAACGACGCATGACGAATTGGCTGTTTTGGAGTGCTGGATGTCGCAAATGAATCACTGCTGGCCGTGAGCGGCCGTGGTGGGCACTGTTATGTGAGATTTTTCCTACGGTGATAAGGGCTTTGTCTGAAATGTACGTGCTACACGTCCGTTGTATCTGGCGCCGATACAAATCCCCACCTAGGATACGCGGCATGTTTCCAGGGAGCTTCTTGATGAATAAGACATTGGTTTTGTGTGCACTGAGCGCAGGTCTGCTGCTCGCCGGTTGTCAGTCGGTCAACACCACTAGCGGTGGGGCCGTGGGCGTTGAGCGCAAGCAATACATGTTCAGCATGTTGTCGACCTCTGAGGTCAACCAGATGTACGCCCAGTCTTATCAAAAGACCGTCGGGGAGGCGAGCAGCAAAGGCGTGCTGGACAAAACCAGTAACAATGCCAAGCGCGTCCAGGCGATCTCCAGTCGCCTGATTGCCCAGGCGCCGGTGTTCCGTCCGGATTCGGCCCAGTGGCAATGGGAAGTGAACCTGATCAAGAGCGACGAGCTGAATGCCTCCTGCGGGCCTGGCGGCAAGATCTTTTTCTACACCGGGCTGATCGACACCCTGCATCTCACCGACGACGAAATCGCCGCCATCATCGGCCATGAAATCGCTCACGCCTTGCGTGAGCACGGCCGTGAAGCGATGTCCAAGGCTTACGGTATCGAAATGGCCAAGCAGGGTGCTGGTGCGTTGTTCGGCCTGAGCGAGGGCGGCCTGGCTCTGGCGGACACCGTGGCGAAATATGGCATGACCTTGCCCAACAGTCGCGGCAATGAAAACGAGGCAGACTTGATCGGTCTCGAATTGGCTGCCCGCGCGGGGTACAACCCGAACGCGGCGATTACCCTGTGGAACAAAATGAGCAAAGCCTCGAATGGCGCGCCGCCAGAGTTCTTGAGCACTCACCCGGCGTCGGCCAGTCGGATTGCTGCCTTGCAGGCGGCGATTCCGAAGGTGATGCCGTTGTACGAGAAAGCATCGAAATCCTGATAGATATGTGTTGATGCCGCTGACGCCTTCGCGGGCAAGCCCGCTCCCACATTGGAATGCGATCAACTGTGGGAGCGGGCTTGCTCGCGAAGAACGATAACGCGGTCTAACGACCTACCGCGTCAAACCCACCCACTGCTCTGCATCGCCTTGTACACCGCAACAATCGCCAGGATCAGGAATGCCGACGCCGCCAGGCGACGGATCAGGGTCAAGGGCAGTTTGTCTGCCGCAAAGTTACCTGCCAGTACCACCGGCACGTTAGCAATCAACATCCCGGCGGTTGTGCCGATGATCACCAGCCACAGGTCCGGGTATTGTGCAGCGAGCATCACGGTTGCGACTTGGGTCTTGTCGCCCATTTCCGCGAGGAAGAACGCAATCAGCGTGGTCAGGAACGGCCCGAATTTGCGGGCGGTGCTGGCTTCGTCTTCGTCCATCTTGTCCGGCACCAGCGTCCACAGGGCCGTGGCGGTAAAGCTCGCGGCGAGGATCCAGTGCAACGTCGCATTCGAGAAGAAACTGCCGAACCAGGCGCCTACCGCGCCGGCGGCCGCATGGTTGGCCAGGGTCGCGGCGACGATGCCGGCGATGATCGGCCAGGGTTTGCGAAAGCGGGCAGCAAGAATGAGCGCGAGCAGTTGCGTCTTGTCGCCGATTTCGGCCAAGGCAACGATTGCGGTGGGAACGAGTAGAGAGTCCAACATCATCAGGGTTTTCCTAAGGGGCGGGTCGACACGGCTATGACACGTACAGCCTTCCCGCCCCGGGTAAGGTGTTCGTGTCATAGGTCTTGTCAAACCCTGCGATCCGTCTGATGCGGACGCTTGGGTCGCATACGCCATGGTCTTTTGACCAAGTATGTTGACGTATGCCGGACGAGCATGGCGCTCGTGGGAGACTACTCCCCTAGGACGGAGCGGATTCTGCCTAGGCAAATCCGATTGGGCAAGCCCCAATGTCGGTAGTTAGTTTGCAGAACCTGTGGGAGCGAGGCTTGCCCGCGAAGAACGATGCCGAGTAACACCTGAAAAATCGCGGTGCATTTTTCGCGGGCAAGCCACGCTCCCACAAGGATCTTCGTCGCTCTGGGACAAGCCCTCTTTTGTAAAAGCGGTTTCAGCCGCGTTTGGCCCGGTAGATTCGGAAACCTTGTCCTTCAGCCTTGATTGCACACACGCCCAAGTGCTCTTCGATCAGCGGTTGATACTTCAGGAAGCTGTTCGCTACCAGCCGAAGTTCACCGCCGTTTTTCAGATGTTTGGCCGCTTTTCGCAGCAAGTTCTCGGTGGCGAAGTAATCGGTGTGTACGCCGACATGGAACGGTGGGTTGCTCAGAATCGCGCTCAAACCCATGGGCGCGGCATCGATGCCGTCACCGGTCATCACCTCCGCGTCCAGGCCGTTGGCGGCCAGGGTCAGGCGACTGCTGGCGGCAGCAAACGCGTCCACATCGAGCAGGGTGACCTGGTTGTGTGGATAACGCCGCTTGACCGCCGCCCCCAACACACCCGCGCCGCAACCGAAGTCCAGCAAGTGGCCGCTGGGCAGTTTGTCCAGATGTTCCAGCAACAGGGCGCTGCCGCGATCCAGTCGCCCATGGCTGAATACGCCCGGCAGGCTGATGACTTTCAATGGGCCTTCGGCCAGTGGCAGTTCATATTCCTGGGCCAGGCTTTCCAGCGACTTGGCTTCTGGTGCATTGGCCACGGTGACTTGCCAGAGCTGGCAATGCCGTGCGCTGTCGAGCTTGCGGGGTTTGCCGAAGGGGTTCAACTGCTTGGCCGCGCCTTCGATACCACTACGTTTTTCGCCCACCAGGTACAACTCACGGCCAGCCAAACGAGAGGCGAGGGCGTTGAGGATGTAGTCGGTCAGGTCTTTGGCCTTGGGCAGAAACACCACGGCGCTGTCGAACTCGCGCTCCGGCGCATTCACGCCGAAATGGCTGCGCTCGGCGAAACGGGCGTCCAGCGCTGCTTGATCGCCGGCGTGCCAGCACCAACCATGGGCATCGGGTAAGCGGCCCAGCAAATCATCGGCGGGCAAACCGGCCAGCAGCACCGAACCCTGGAATAACTCGGCCTGACGAAGCAGTACTTCACTGCGCGGATCCATACTCTGCTCCTGGAAAAAAAGTGCCGCAGTTTATCAACTGACGACCCGCAGCGCTTGACCGCTGAAGTAGCCTTGGGCGTTTTCGGTCAACTGGCCAACGATTCTTTGCCGCGCCTCGCGACTGCCCCAGGCGTTGTGCGGGGTGACGATCAGCCGTGGAATATCCTGGGCCAGCAACGGATTGCCCGCGGTGGGTGGTTCGACGCTCAACACGTCGGTGGCCGCGCCGCCCAAGTGACCGTTGCGCAGGGCGTCGGCCAATGCTTGTTCGTCAATCAAACCGCCGCGCGCGGTGTTGACCACGAAAGCACCGGGTTTCATCGAGGCCAGTTCACGAGCGCCGATAAAGTGGCGAGTGTGTTCGTTGAGCGGGCAGTGCAGGGTCAGGGCGTCGATTTGCGGCAGCAGTTCATCCAGCGGCAAACGATCCGGTCGGGCAGGGCGCCCCGGAATCTGCCCCAGCAACACGCGCATGCCGAACGCCTCGGCCAACCGCGCCACGGCACTGCCGAGTTCACCGTGGCCAAGCAGGCCGAGGGTTTTGCCTTCGAGTTCGACGATCGGGTAATCAAGCAGGCAGAATTGTTTCGCCTGTTGCCAGCGACCTTCGGCGACGGCTTTTTGATAGTCAGCCAGGCGCGTCGCCAAATTGAGCAACAACATGATCGTGTGCTGAGCCACCGACGGCGTGCCGTAACCCTGACAGTTGCAAACGGTGATCCCGTGGGTGCGAGCGGCGGCGAGGTCGACGTTGTTGGTACCGGTGGCGGTGATCAGGATCAGCTTCAATTCGGGGCTGGCCGCCATGGCCGCTGCGTCGATCACAATCTTGTTGCTGATGGCGACGCTGGCGCCTTTGAGGCGTTGGATCACCTGATCAGGCGTGGTCTGCGCGAACAACTCCAATTCGCTGAAGCAATCACGCAACGGACTGAGATCGAGATCGCCGAGGTCCAGGGACGGATGGTCGAGGAAAACGGCGCGGCGAGAGTTCGTCATCAACTGTACCTTTTGTGCATTGAACTGAAGGCGTAATCTGCCGAGCCTACCAGATGAAATAAACAGTTACGCATTGTCTGGCCTGGCACAAACCTGTGGCGAGGGAGCTTGCTCCCGCTGGGCTGCGCAGCGGCCCCAACCCAGGCGACCGTGTATTGTCAGACATACCGTGTCATCCGGTTTTACGACTGCTTCGCAGCCGAACGGGAGCAAGCTCCCTCGCCACAGAGGCGAAGTCGGCCTCAGAATTTTTTATTGATCGCCCTGCCCAAAAGGAGCCCCCATGTACTGGACAGAGTTCTTGACCGTTGCCCTGATTCACCTGCTGGCCGTCGCCAGCCCCGGCCCGGACTTTGCCGTGGTGGTGCGTGAGAGCGTGACCCACGGTCGCCGTGCCGGGACCTGGACAGCACTGGGCGTCGGCTCGGCGATTTTCCTGCACGTCGGTTATTCGTTGTTGGGCATCGGGCTGATCGTGTCCCAGTCGATCGTGCTGTTCAATTCCTTGAAATGGGCCGCCGCCGCGTACCTGCTGTACATCGGCTTCAAGGCCCTGCGCGCGCAACCGGCCAAACCGGTAGCGGATGATCTGCACCAGGAAGCCGGCGAGCGCACCGCACGGGGCGCCTTCACTTCGGGTTTCGTGACCAACGGCCTGAACCCGAAAGCCACGCTGTTTTTCCTGTCGCTGTTCACCGTGGTGATCAACCCGCACACACCATTGGCGGTACAGGCCGGTTACGGGATTTATCTGGCCGCAGCGACGGCAGTCTGGTTCTGCCTGGTGGCGATGCTGTTCAGCCAACAACGTGTGCGCGCCGGTTTCGCCCGCATGGGCCACTGGTTCGACCGGACCATGGGCGCGGTGCTGATTGCCATCGGCGTGAAACTCGCGTTCACCGAGATGCATTGATCGCGCTGAGTGTCTACGGGGGATTGAGCTCGCTCAATTTGTTCAGCGCGTTCAGGTATTCCCGAGGGTTTTCCCCGAGCAAACGGCGAAACATCGCGCTGAACGCCCGAGCACTGCCGTAGCCCAGATCGCGCGCCACGCTCTGCACGCTTTCCCCGGCGAGCAGGCGCGGCAGGGCTTCCATCAGGCGCAGTTGCTGGCGCCAGGCATTGAAGTTCATCTTCAGTTGTTGCTGGAACAGCCTCGCCAAGGTTCGAGAACTGGCGCCGACCTGCTGTGCCCAGTCTTCCAGGGTGTTGGAATGCTCCGGTGCGCGCATCAGCGCCAGGCAGATGCCCAGCAGGCGTCGATCTTCGGGCATTGGAATGTGTAGCGGAAGGTTTTCCAGGCTGGCGATCTCTTCCAGCATCAGCTTCTGAATCAGTGAGTTTTCCGCGTGTCGCGGACCTTGCACCGCGCGCAGGATCAGCTCGCGCAGCAGCGGTGTGACGGCCAGCACACAGCACTGTTGCAGAGTTGACGGCGACAGTTCGGGGGCAATGAACAGCGAACGCATGCGCACCGCGCCCGACATGAAAATCTCATGCGCCACCAATGGCGGAATCCATATGGCTCGGGTCGGTGGAATGACCCAGGCACCTTGCTCCGTGACCACTCGCATGGTGCCGCAAACGGCGTACAGCAACTGCGCTTCGCGGTGTTGATGTAGCTCCTGGTGAGCGCCGTCCGCGTAATCTCGCGGATAGGCGCTGACCGGCCCGTGCAGGAAATGGCTGATTAACATGTCAGATCCAATGACTTTGTTGTCAGGAATGCTCTTTTTCGCCAACTTAGCATAAGCCGCTCACTACAACGTAAGCGTGCCGCGATGAACCAGACTAGAAATGTCCTCCGCTATATCAACGCAGCCCATGTGATCGATCACATGTTCATGCTGATTTTTCCCGCCGCCATTCTCGGCATGACCCAGGCCTTCGCGCTGGACTACGCAACGCTGATCGGCCTGTCCCTCGGCGGTTTCATTGCCTTTGGCGCCTGTTCGCTGCCGGCCGGTTGGCTGGGGGATCACTGGAGCCGACGGAAAATGATGCTGGTATTTTTTTTCGGCATTGGCGCCTCGGCAATCTTTACCGGCGTGAGCAGCAGCGCACCGATGCTGGTACTCGGCCTGACGCTGATCGGAATTTTCGCCGCGATCTATCACCCGGTAGGCACCGCGATGCTGGTGGCTTACGCGCAGCATCGCGGCCGGGAAATCGGTATCAACGGTATGTGGGGCAACCTCGGCGTGGCATTTTCGGCGTTGATCACCGGGTTGCTGGTGGCGCAGTTCGGCTGGCGTTCGGCATTCATTTTGCCCGGCGTGGTGGCGATTGTGCTGGGCATCGGTTTCGTGTTTCAGGTGCGCGAAGAACCGATCCCGATGCGTCCGCATATGCCGCTCAAAGGTGCGGCTGGCCAGCGGATTTCCATGTTCATGGTGTTCGGCGTACTGGCCTTGGCGACCGCGACCGGCGGTGTGGTGTTCAACGCCACGACCATGACCTATCCGAAACTGTTTCAGGAGCGCCTGCACGATTTGTTCGCTTCACCGCAAACTCTTGGCGTCGTGGTCAGCCTGGCGTATGCCTTCGGTGCCGTGGCGCAGTTGAGCATCGGTCGGGTCTTGCATCATTTCAGTCTGAAATGGCCGTTTATGGTGTTGACGCTGTGCCAGGCGCCGCTGTTGTTCGGGTTGGCCTATGTCGACGGTTGGGCCGTGATAGCGCTGGGCGCGGCGTTCATGTTCGTGGTGTTTGGCCAGGTCACGGTGAATGATGCGATGGTCGCCAACTTCGTCGCGCCGCAATGGCAGTCCCGAGTCTTCGCGCTGCGTTACTGTTTATCGTTCGGTGCCAGTGCTAGCGCCATTCCGCTGATTTCGTTCGTCGAACCGCGCCAAGGTTTTGTAGGCCTTTACCTGATATTGGCGGTTTTTGCCGCGTTGACCTTCGTGGCAGCAGTGGTTTTCCCCCGGATACCATCCGAGGCGGCCGTGGGAAAAGCGGTGTAACGGCTGATGAATTCCTGCAAGTAATGGCGCAAAGCTAGCATTTATACAGCTGTGCAAATCATCCCTTTGGCTGATTTGGCTGGCGTTCAAGGGCTCTAGAGTGCTTAGCTTTAGAAACCAAGACCGTGCAGTCAGAAAAGGGACTCTTATGTTGCAGACTCGCGTTATCCCCCCAGCCGAGGGCGCTTACCAGTATCCGCTGTTGATTAAACGGCTGCTGATGTCCGGTGCCCGTTACGAAAAAACCCGCGAGATCATCTACCGCGATCAATTGCGCTACAGCTATCCGACCCTCATCGAGCGGGTCGCGCGGCTGGCCAATGTGCTGACGGCCGCAGGCGTAAAGGCCGGGGATACCGTGGCGGTGATGGACTGGGACAGCCATCGCTATCTGGAATGCATGTTTGCCATCCCGATGATCGGTGCGGTGATCCATACCATCAACGTGCGCCTGTCGCCGGAACAGATTCTCTACACCATGAACCACGCCGAGGACCGCTTCGTGCTGGTCAACAGCGAGTTCGTCGGGCTGTACAAGGCGATTGCCGGGCACCTGACCACAGTGGAGAAAACCCTGCTGTTGACCGACCTGCCGGAAAAAACCGCCGACCTGCCGAACCTGATTGGCGAGTACGAGCAATTGCTGGCCGCCGCGAGCCCGCAGTACGACTTTGAAGACTTCGACGAAAACTCGGTCGCTACCACGTTCTACACCACTGGCACCACGGGTAACCCCAAAGGCGTGTATTTCACCCATCGCCAACTGGTGCTGCACACCATGGGCGTGTCGACCATCATGGGTTCCATCGACAGCGTGCGCCTGCTGGGTACCAACGATGTGTACATGCCGATCACCCCGATGTTCCATGTGCATGCCTGGGGCTTGCCGTATGTAGCAACCATGCTCGGGCTCAAGCAGGTCTACCCCGGCCGTTACGACCCCGAGTATCTGGTGGAACTGTGGCGCAAGGAGAAGGTGACCTTTTCCCATTGCGTGCCGACCATTCTGCAAATGCTCCTCAATGCCAAAGCGGCGCAAAACACCGATTTCGGCGGCTGGAAAATCGTCATCGGCGGCAGTGCGCTCAACCGTGCGCTGTATGAAGCAGCCAAAGCCAAAGGCATTCAGTTGACCGCGGCTTACGGCATGTCGGAAACCGGGCCATTGGTATCGTGCGCGCACCTCAACGATGAGCTGATGGCAGGCACCGAAGACGAACGCACCACCTACCGGATCAAGGCCGGTGTGCCGGGCCCATTGGTCGAGGCGGCGATCGTCGACACCGACGGCAACTTCCTGCCTGCCGATGGTGAGACCCAGGGCGAACTGGTGCTGCGAGCACCGTGGCTCACCGAGGGCTATTTCAACGAACCGCAGAAAGGCGCAGAGCTCTGGGCCGGGGGCTGGTTGCACACCGGCGACGTGGCGACCCTGGACAGCATGGGCGTGATCGACATTCGCGACCGGATCAAGGACGTGATCAAGACCGGCGGCGAGTGGATCTCCTCCCTGGACCTGGAAGACCTGATCAGCCGCCACCCTGCGGTACGCGAAGTAGCAGTGGTGGGCATCGCCGATCCGCAGTGGGGCGAGCGGCCGTTTGCGCTGTTGGTCGTCAGGGAAGGGCATGAGATCGGGGCCAAGGAACTCAAGGAGCACCTCAAGCCGTTCGTTGAGCAGGGGCACCTGAGCAAGTGGGCCATCCCGAGCCAAATCGCCATTGTTACTGAAATTCCCAAGACCAGTGTCGGCAAACTCGACAAGAAGCGCATCCGCGTCGACATCACCGAATGGCAGGCTAACAACAGTACCTTCCTCTCGACGCTTTAAGCGTCATCTGGCGCGCCGAAAACGGCGCGCCAGACCCACCAAGCAAGCGCTTGGCTTGTGAAATCCGAATTTTCAGCCATCCTTGCCGTGCCGACATGTGTCGGACTGGCGAAAGGACTGTTCCAGAGTGGCCGGCAGCTGCAAATCACACTTTAGAGGGATCAAGCACTACTACCTGCTGGCTATAGTCCGCTCAAGGAATTTTTAAGAACGGAGCGCGCGCACAAAACGGGGCGATGCAACTTTGGCGTGACGTCGGAACCACTTGGCTTGCGGTCACCCACAACGTTTTTAAAAGTACTCAGCCATAACAATAATGCACATGGAGTAGCGTCGATGACATCAGTAAACCAGTTCTGGCGCCGGGCGAAACTGCCCCTGGCGGTCAGTCTTGCCTCTTCGCTCGCCGGGCCTGCATTCGGCGTCAGTTTCAACGTCGGTGAGATCGAGGGTCAATTCGACTCATCCCTGTCGATCGGAGCCAGTTGGTCTACTCAGAGCCCGAACAAGAACCTCATCGGCGTCAATAACGGGGGCCACGGCCTGTCCCAGACGTCTGATGACGGTCACAACAACTTCAAGAGCGGCGAAACCTTCTCGAAGATCTTCAAGGGCATCCATGACCTTGAATTGAAATACGGCGACACCGGTGTCTTCGTCCGGGGCAAATACTGGTACGACTTCGAGCTCAAGGATGAAAGCCGCGAGTTCAAAGACATCAGCGACAGCAACCGCAAGGAGGGCGCCAAGTCCTCCGGCGGCCAGATCCTCGACGCCTTCGTCTACCACAACTACGCCATCGCCGATCAGCCGGGTTCCGTGCGTCTGGGCAAGCAGGTCGTGAGCTGGGGGGAAAGTACTTTCATCGGCGGCGGCATCAACTCGATCAACCCGATTGACGTGTCCGCGTTCCGTCGTCCTGGCGCCGAGGTCAAGGAAGGCCTGATCCCGGTCAACATGTTCTATGTATCCCAAAGCCTGACCGACAACCTGTCGGCTGAAGCGTTCTATCAGCTCGAATGGGACCAGACGGTTGTCGATAACTGCGGCACCTTCTTCTCCCAGCCGGACATCATTGCCGACGGTTGCGACAATAACCTGCGCGTGCTGAACAAGCGCTCGACCATTCCGGCCATCGCATTGGGCCCATTGGCCAACGCGGGCGTCGACGTCAACGAAGAAGGTGTACTGGTGCGTCGTGGTCCTGACCGCGATGCGCGGGACAGCGGCCAGTGGGGCGCGTCCTTGAAGTACATGTTCGATCCGCTCGATACCGAGTTCGGCGCGTACTTCATGAACTACCACAGCCGTGCACCGATCTTCAGCGCCACGGGAGCTCCGCAATCGATCTACAACGGCGTGGCAGCTTTGCCGGCGGCGTTCCGTGCGCTGGGGCCGCTGGTGGTCGCCGGTAATTCCGAGTACTTCGTCGAATACCCGGAAGACATCCGTCTCTACGGCTTGAGCTTCTCCACCACGCTGCCTACCGGTACGGCATGGAGCGGTGAGATCAGCTACCGTCCGAACGCGCCGGTGCAGCTCAACTCCACCGATATCCTGTTTGCCGGCGTACGCCCATTGGGCGGTGCCTTGGCCAACGCTTCGCTGCTCCCCGGTGTACCGGGTCAGGATTTGCACGGCTATCGCCGCAAGGAAATCACCCAGTTCCAGACCACGCTGACGCACTTCTTCGATCAGGTCATGGGCGCCAGCCGTCTGACCCTGGTGGGCGAAGTGGGCGTGACCCATGTTGGCGGCCTGGAAAGCAGCTCCGAAATCCGTTACGGCCGTGACCCGGTCTACGGTCCTGGTGAACTGCCGGCTACCGGCGGCCTCAACACCTGTTCGGCGATCCTCAACACCAGCACCATCAACGGTGCCGGCGCAGGTACTGCAACCAACAACCGCAGCCGTAATTGCGAAGACGAGGGCTTCACCACGTCGATGTCGTGGGGTTATCGCGGTCGCGCCATCTGGGATTACAACGATGTGTTCGCCGGTGTGAACCTCAAGCCGAACGTGGCCTGGTCCCATGACGTGAGCGGTTACTCGCCTGGCCCTGGCGGCAACTTCGAGGAAGGTCGTAAAGCGGTGAGCCTGGGGGTCGACGCCGAATACCAGAACACCTACACCGCGAGCCTGGCGTACACCAACTTCTTCGACGGCAAGTACACCACCGTGGATGATCGCGACTTCGTTGCGCTCAGCTTCGGCGTGAACTTCTAAGCACTGTATTTTCAGGACGAACACATTTATGAAAATAACAAAGAGTCTGTTCCACGTTGGCGTTCTGGGGCTGTCGCTGCTGGCAACCGGTGTCATGGCGGCGGTTCCTGCGGCCGAAGCGGACAAGCTGGGCAAGAGCCTGACCCCGATGGGCGCCGAGATGGCGGGTAACGCCGACGGTTCGATCCCGGCCTGGAAACCCATGCCGAAAAACGCCGGTAGCGTGGACAGCAAGGGTTTTCTGTCTGATCCGTTCGCGAGTGAAAAACCGCAGTTCACCATCACCGCGCAAAACGTCGACCAGTACAAGGACAAGCTCGCGCCGGGTCAGTACGCGATGTTCAAGCGCTACCCGGAAACCTTCAAGATGCCGGTCTACCCGTCCCATCGCGGTGCCACCGTGCCGGACGAAGTGTTCGCCTCGATCAAGAAGAACGCCACCAACACTAACCTGGTGTCCGGTGGCAACGGTCTGGAAAACTTCGAAACCGCGATCCCGTTCCCGATTCCGAAAAGCGGCGTTGAAGTCATCTGGAACCACATCACCCGTTATCGCGGCGGCAGTGTGACCCGTCTGATAACCCAGGCCACACCGCAGCCGAACGGCTCGTTCAGCCTGGTGTACTTCGAGGACCAGTTCGTGTTCCGCGACAAAATGAAGGATTACGACCCGAAAAATCCGGGCAACATCCTGTTCTACTTCAAGCAGAAAGTGACCGCGCCGGCGCGTCTGGCCGGTGGTGTGCTGCTGGTACACGAAACCCTCGACCAGGTTAAAGAACCGCGTTCGGCGTGGGTCTACAACGCCGGGCAACGCCGTGTGCGTCGTGCGCCGCAAGTGTCCTATGACGGGCCGGGTACCGCTGCCGATGGCCTGCGTACCTCCGACAACCTGGACATGTACAACGGTGCGCCGGATCGCTATGACTGGAAGCTCGAAGGCAAGAAAGAGATGTACATCGCCTCCGACAGCTACAAGCTCGATTCACCACAACTGAAGTACGCCGACATCATCAAGGCCGGTCACATCAATCAGGACCTGACTCGCTATGAACTGCGTCGGGTCTGGCATGTGGTCGCGACCCTGAAGGAAGGTCAACGTCACATTTACGCCAAACGTGACTTCTACATCGACGAAGACACCTGGCAGGCAGCTGTGGTCGACCACTACGACGGTCGCGGACAACTGTGGCGTGTCGCCGAGGCTCACTCCGAGAACTACTACGACAAGCAAGTGCCGTGGTACGCCCTCGAAACCTTGTACGACCTGCAATCGGGCCGCTACCTGGCCCTGGGCATGAAGAACGAAGAAAAGTCGGCATATAACTTCGGCTTCACTGCCAGCACCGCAGACTTCACGCCGGCAGCATTGCGTCAGGAAGGCGTTCGCTAATACGGTGTAACCCGAGGCCGCATCCTCGAAAAACGCCCCGACTGGTTCGGGGCGTTTTTTTATCGGAATTTTGTATCAGGGCGCACTTGTTAACGTGGGGGGACTCGCGAAACAGTCGGTGACTGTGATGGCCCTTTCGCGAGCAAGCCAGCTCCCACATTTGATCTTCGGTGGACATACAAATCTGTGAGCAATGGAGATCCAGTGTGGGAGCGGGCTTGCTCGCGAAGGGAACGACACGGTCTGTCGAAAAAACTGCACCTCAGGCTTGGCAACTTCTGTTCGTAGTCTTTTTGTAGCCATTTGTAGCAATGACCTTCAATAGCTCTTCGTTTACCGCTAGGCTGCGGACATCTGTAACGCCGCCATCAGCCTTTCAAACAAGAGCCGGCCATGACTGATCTGTCCCCACTTCCGGGCCCTGCAAGCGTTGCCGTCGCAGCATTGGACGGACGCTTTTTCCGGCCTCCGCTGCCCGACGGCCATGTGCTGCGGCCGCGTTTGTGCGAGCGTCTGAGCGCCGGCCTCGGTGGCAGGCTATTGCTGGTCAGCGCGCCAGCGGGGTTCGGCAAGAGTTCATTAGCGGTGGAGTTTTGCCAGGGGTTGCCGGGTCACTGGCAAAGCCTGTGGCTAGGGTTGAGCCCTCGGGACAGTGATCCCGGTCGTTTTCTTGAGCGCCTGCTCGAAGGTCTTCAGGAATATTTTCCGCAACTGGGCAGCCAGGCGCTGGGGCTGCTGAAAATGCGCCAACGTCATCAGCCGTTCGCCTTCGAAGAATGGCTGGACGGTTTGCTCGATGAACTGGCTGTGCACCTTTCACCCGCTACGCCGCTGTTACTGGTACTCGATGACTATCATCTGGCCCAGGGCCCGGTGCTTGATCGTTGCCTGCAATTTTTTCTCAATCATTTACCCGATGGTCTGCTGGTCATGGTCACCAGTCGGCAACGTCCCGACTGGCATCTGGCACGCCTGCGACTGTCGCGGCAACTGCTCGAGTTACATGAACAGGATCTTCGACTGACCCACGATGAAACCCTGAGCCTGCTTGATCGGCACAGCATTTCATTGCGTGGCGAGGCGCTGGAGAGTTTGATCCAGCGCAGTGAAGGCTGGGTGGCCGGGCTGCGCTTCTGGTTGCTGGCGGCCTCTGAGGCGGGCAGCGAGGGCGCATTGCCCCAATCGCTGTACGGTGGGGAAGGGCTGATTCGCGATTACCTGCTCGAAGAAGTGATCGATTGCCTGCCCGCCGAGGTGCAGTCATTCCTGTACGAGACCGCGCCCCAAGAGCGCTTTTGCAGCGAGTTGTGCGACGCCGTGCGCGAAGCCCATGACAGTGCCGAGATCCTGCGTTTCCTGCTGGCGCATCAGGTGTTTCTGGTGCCGCTGGACGAACACGGTCACTGGTATCGCTATCACCACCTGTTTTCCGACCTGCTGCGCAGCCGGCCCACCGCCCAGGCGATAGTGCCGACGGCCAGCCTGCATCTGCGTGCCTGCCGCTGGTTCAACTCTCAAGGGTTACTCGATGAGGCGGTGGAGCAGGCGTTGCGTGCCGGGCATCTGGATGTTGCGGCGAATCTGGTGCAAAACCTCTCCGAAGAACAGCTGCTGGCCGAGCAGAACGTCGGCATGCTGCTGCGCTGGAAAATGGACCTGCCCGACAGCTTGCTGATCAGCACACCACGGCTGATCGTGCTCTACAGCTGGGCGTTGGGGCTGGCCTGCCAGCTGGACGCCGCCGAGGAGCTGGCCAGCCATTTGAGCCACTTCTTGCCGGCGCCGTCGGCTACTGCGCAAAAATCCATGCTGGCGCAATGGCTGGCCCTGAGCGGCATCATCGCCCGGGGCCGAGGCAATCGCGAGCTGACGTTGCGCTATTGCACCGAAGCGCTGGAGAGCCTGCCGGCCAAACGCTATGGGCAACGCCTGATGTGCCTCTCTACATTGTCGAACCTGGCCATTGCCGACAGCGACCTCTGGCGTGCCCGGGGGCTGAATCGTGAGTCCCTTGAACTGGCACAACGGGTCGGCAATCCATTGTTCGAGGCGCTGGCCCATTACGACCGCGCCCGTGTGCTGCAGGCGCGTGGGGAGATTCTTCGCTCACTGGATGAAGTCCGCCAGGGGCTGCAACGCCTGCAAGGCTTATCCCCGCAACGGCTGTACGCAGTGCGCGCGCGGCTGATTTTATACGAGGGATTTTTGCTGGCTCTGCGCTTGCAACCCCAAGCTGCGCGGGCACGTTTGCAAGCAGGGTTGGGCGAAGCCCGGGCCTGTCGCGACATCAGCGTACTGATCGGCCATTGCGTGATCGCACGGCTGGATGGCCACAACGGCGAATTCGCAAAAGCCTTCGCCGAACTCGCCGAGGCCGAGCGCCTGATGCACATCTGGGACGTCCCGCCGATTTACTACCTGGCGATGATCACTCTGGTCAAATGCGAACTCTGGCTGGCCCAGGGCCGCACCGACCTCGCCGAAGCCTGGCTCACGCGATTGGGTCAGACTTACAACGGCGAGCATCCGGCGGCCCCCCCGGAGTTCCATCCGCAACTGCCGCTGCACATTGAACTGCAACAGGCGGTGCTGGACATGATGAAGGGCCAGCCCATGCTCGCCGAAGGGCGATTGAATGCGTTGCATGAACACGGTCAGCACAGCGGCCGGCAGATGCTCAGCGTGATGGCGCTCAGTCAGAAAATCATGCTGTTGCTGGCGGGCGGGCGCGAATCCGAGGCGCGCAAGGCGCTGGCCCAGGCTTTGGAAGCGGCCGCCGGAGGCGTCCTGCAACCGTTTGATCCATTGCTGACCGAGCACTCGGACTGGCTGCGCGGGCAACTTCAACTCTGTGCACCGACGGCCGTTTCGCAAAGTCTCTCGGAAAAACTTCCAGCCATGGCCTCTCGGCCGGTGATGGAATCATCGCCAGCTGCCGAACAGCTCAGTACGCGTGAACTGGCCGTTCTGCGACTGATCGCCCAAGGGTGTTCGAACCAGGAAATCAGCGATCAATTATTTATTTCGCTGCACACGGTGAAAACCCATGCCAGTCATATCAACAGTAAGTTGGGGGTAGAACGCAGGACCCAGGCGGTGGCAAGGGCGAAGGAGTTGGGCGTTCTGTCTTAACTGAGGGACAACTGCATCTCTTAAAGGAAAACGCCCCGAACAAGTCGGGGCGTTTTCATTGTACTGCCGTTGTCATGCCACCAGATCGTTGGCACTAAAGGTGTCCACGCCTACCAGCTGAATTTCGAAGTCTGCACCCAGCGTGCCGTTGACGTTGCCGTACAGCACATGATCTTCGAAACGCAGTTGTCCTGCCCCTGTGAATGCATTCGAGTCAATGAAAGTGAAGGCGTTGAACGCGGTGGTGAGGATATTGGCATCGAGTTTCGACAGGTCGATTTTGTCACCCTGCAGGCTGCTGAAGTCGGTGATGAAATCGCTGTTCGCCCCTTTGCCCAGCTCGCTTATCAAACTGAAAATAAACCGGTCGGCACCAGAGCCCCCCGTGAGGGTGTCTGCGCCCAGACCTCCCACCAGTAGGTCATTGCCCGCACCGCCGTCGAGCAGGTCGTTGCCCGCTCCGCCATTGAGTTGGTTATTGCCGCTATTGCCGGTCAGTACGTTATTCAGGGTGTTGCCGACACCGTTGAGGTTATTGCTGCCGGTGAGGGTGAGGTTTTCCAGGTTGGCACCCAGGGTCCAGCTGACCGAGGAGCGCACGGTGTCGATTTCGCTCGCCAGGAGGCTGCTCTCGGTGACTACGTCCTTGAGGTTGTCGACGATATAGGTGTCATTGCCGCTGCCGCCGCTCATCACGTCGGCGCCGATTCCGCCATCCAGAACGTTGTTGCCGGAGTTACCGATCAGACGGTTGTTCAGAGCATTGCCGGTACCATCGAGGTGGTCAGTGTCGGAGAGGGTCAGGTTCTCGAGGTTACTGCCCAAGGTATAGCTGATCGACGACAGTACCGTGTCGATCTCGGTCAGCAAGGTGCCGCGTTCGATCACCGTGTCGCCGACATTGTCGACAATGTAGGTGTCGTTGCCGGCACCGCCGTCCAGGGTGTCGGCGCCGGTCTTGCCGTCGAGGAGGTTGGCGGCGGCGTTGCCGGTCAGGCTGTTGTCGAGCTCATTACCCGTGAGGTTCAACGCGGCGGCGCCGAGCAGCACGCTGTCTTCGACGTTGGCCGACAGGATATAGCTCACCGTCGTGCGGATCAGGTCGTGGCCTTCATCGGCCAATTCGGTGACATTAGCGGCGTTATCGGTAATGACATAGGTGTCATCACCATTGCCGCCGCTGAGGATGTCAGCGCCCACGCCGCCATCCAGCCAGTCGTTGCCGCCCCCGCCTTGCAAATCGTTGACGTAGGCATTGCCGAGCAGGGTGTTGTTCAGGTCGTTGCCGATAACGGTGAAGGCACCGAGGCCGGTGAGGGTCACGTTCTCGACGTTCTGCAGGTTGCTTTGGCTGAGGTCGATGATGCTGGTGGTCGGAGTCGAGGCATAGGTGATGTTCAGCAGGTCGCGACCCTGGTCGGCAGTTTCCTGCAGCAGCACCAGTTCGCCGGCTTGGTCGAGGGTATAAGTGTCGTCGCCAGCACCACCGCTCAGCGTATCCAGCCCCGTACCACCGTTGAGCACGTTGTTCCCACTGTTGCCGTTCAGCACGTTGTCCAGGGCGTTGCCGACTCCGTTTAGGTTATTGGTCCCGGTAAGGATGAGATTTTCCACGTTGGCACTCAAGGTCCAACTGACCGAGGAACGTACGGTGTCGATTTCACTTGCCAGGGTGCTGGTCTCGGTGACCACGTCCTTGAGGTTATCGACGATGTAGGTGTCGTTGCCGGTGCCGCCGATCATCAGGTCGGCGCCGAGGCCGCCGTCCAGGGTGTCGGCCCCGGCCTTGCCGTCGAGGACGTTGGCGGCGGCGTTGCCGGTGAGGCTATTGTCCAGTTCGTTGCCCGTGAGGTTCAACGCGGCGGCGCCGAGCAGCACGCCGTCTTCGACGTTGGTCGACAGGGTGTAGCTCACTGCCGTCCTGATCAGGTCACGACCTTCGTCGGCCAGTTCAATGACCTTGTCGGTGGCGTTGTCGATGACGTAGGTGTCATCGCCGCTGCCACCGCTGAGGATGTCAGCGCCCACGCCGCCATCCAGCCAGTCATTGCCGGCCCCGCCTTGCAGGGTGTTGATGGAGGCATTGCCGAGCAGGGTGTTGTTCAGGTCATTGCCGACCACGGTGAAGGCGCCGAGGCCGGTGAG
>NZ_JBNNVP010000047.1:0-45528 GCF_050280605.1 Pseudomonas sp. NPDC089918
GCGTGGGAATGCAGCCCGGGACGCTCCGCGTCCCTTCCAGAGCCGAACGCGGAGCGTCCGTTGAGGCATTCCCACGCAGAGCGTGGGAACGATCAATGGCGGTGGTTTTTAACTGAAAGTTCAAGGGTGTCCTTTCGGGCCTCATCGCGAGCAGGCTCGCTCCCACAGTGATTGGTGTCGTTCACAAATCCTTTGGTCTAAGCAGATACCTGTGGGAGCGGGCTTGCCCGCGATGACGCCCGTCCATTCACTACAAAATCCAAAGTGAGACTGCTAAACAAATGATGTTTCATCGACATTTCCCGCACACCATAAGATGTAGTGATGGGAATCCTTCTACCCAACGATGGCTTGGAGATGTCAATGAATAACGCTTCAAGAGTCCAGACAATCATTTCAGCAGACCCCGCTCGATGGCGCCTACTCCAGCTTGTTCATTCCCTGGGGTTGCCGGATTGTTGGATAGGTGCAGGTTTTGTCCGGAACGCGGTTTGGGATCACTTGCACGGACGCTTCCCGTCCCCTATCTCGACCGACGTCGACGTAATCTGGTTTGATCCATGTCATTGCACTCCCTCAGATGACAGGGCTTTAGAAGCAGCTCTGCGAGATTTGGACCCGACCGTCCTCTGGTCAGTAAAAAATCAGGCGAGAATGCATGTTCAGAACGGCGATAAACCTTACATCTGCACTAGTGATGCAATGCGTTACTGGCCAGAGACAGCAACGGCAATAGCCGTCAGATTGCGCGAAGGAAACACCTGTGAGGTATCTGCCCCGTTGGGACTGGATGATCTTTTCAACCTGATCATCAGGCCCACTTGGAGATTCACTGAAGAAAAAAAAGCGATGTACCAAGAGCGCTTGAAGTCCAAGGGGTGGACGACAGCGTGGCCTCTACTCAGGCAGGAGTCAGGTCAACTTACAGAATCATCCAAATTTTGAACGATGACTTAATCAGACGCTTACTGGTTTTTAGCGAGAAAGCGGACGCATTTGTTTATCCGGTGATTTGACCCTGGGTTTGAGGGTGTTTTTTCGGGCCTCATCGCGGGCAAGCCCGCTCCCACAGTGATTGGTGTCGTTCACAAATCCTTTGGTCTAAGCAGATACCTGTGGGAGCGGGCTTGCCCGCGATGAGGCCGGTACAGCCACCACAAGGCTCAGTGTCAGATCGCCAAACAAGCACTGTTTAAACGACACTTCCAGATACTCACTCAGGCTACACATCCTTGCGCCGCTGCCTACGACTACGCCAGAATCCGCCGGCTTGTGCGTCTAAGGGCCGGGCTCTATCGTTTCCGGGTCGCTGAAAAACAGCGATCGGGTTTGGTAGCCCGCTGTCCCACATGACGCATAGCGTCACCTTATGCAGGTGCTTTTTCGGCATTTGTTTTGATGGTGGCCATGCGCAGGGCGCCCTCGGGCGCGCCGGTTTTTCCATGTGGGCCGGTCTACCAACCTTCGTATGGCCACCACCCTTCGTTTGGTAGCGAGGGTGATGGCTCCTTTAATCACATATGGAGTTCCATCTATGTTCAAACCTACACCGAACCCACCGGAAACCGATCCAACTTCCCCCTACGAATCCCTCGATTCCAAAAAACTCAACGAAGCCGCCGACCGCGCCCTCGATTACTACCTCAAGCCGCCCATTCCCAAAGACACCAAGCGCAAACCCAGCACCATTTACCATGTCGGCACCGAGATCGATAACGAAACCCTGCTGGTCAACGCCTGCGAAACCCTGGCATCGGCCAGCATGATGCTCAGTGAGTTCGCCGGATTGATGGACATGCCACATCGCAACATGATGTTGGGGATTCAATCCGTGGTCATGCTCGGGGAGCTGGCCGTGAACCGGGTGCTGGATAACTTCGATCCGCGAGGCTAGCGAGGATGATCGTTCCCACGCTCTGCGTGGGAATGCAGCTTGGGACGCTCCGCGTCCCTTCCAGAGCCGAACGCAGAGCGTCCGTTGAGGCATTCCCACGCGGAGCGTGGGAACGATCAACATCACACTACCCCGCAGTTTCCATGCTCAACCCAAATGCCGACTCAGCGCCCGACTCAAGCTTTCATGCACACCCAACACATCCGGCATGACCGAGGCCAATCTGAGCAAGTCATGAGTCAGCCCCGGGCAATGTTCGAGTTCGACACTCACCCCCTGCGCGCGCAGTTTATCGACGTAGGCCTGACCTTCATCGAGCAACGGATCGAACCCGGCCAGCAACACAATCGCCGGCGCAACCCCGCGCAAGTCCTCAGCCAGCAACGGCGAGAAGCGCCAGTCCAGCAAATCTTCGGGGCTGCGGGCGTAGTGCTGGTAAAACCAGTCCAGCGTGTCGTTCTCCAGCAGATACCCCTCACTGAACAACAAACGCGAATCGTGGGTTCGCGACGCATCAGTGACCGGATAACACAGCAACTGCACCTTGGGGACGATGGCCACGGTGTGTGGCTGAACCACCGCTTGCAAGGCCAGCACCGTTGCCAATGTGGCACCGGCACTGTCACCGCCGAACGCGACGCGACCGGCATCCAGCCCCAGGGCCGGCGCCTGTTCCGCCAGCCAGGACAAGGCGTCTTCACCGTCCTCCAGCGCTATCGGGAAACGATGCTCCGGCGCCAGCCGATAGCCAACCGACAACACTGCGCATGGCGTACGCCGGCAGAATTCGCGGCAGACTCCGTCATGGGAATCCAGGCTGCCCACTACAAAACCACCACCATGGAAATACACCAGCACCGGCATCGGTGCCGTCGCCCCGTTCGGGCGATACAAACGCAACGCCAGCGGCGCACCGTCCCGGGCCGTGGTGCTGACCTCCAGCACATCAATATCCTGAGGGGCATTCCAACGCAATTGCGCGGTGGTTTGCTCGAAGATCGCCCGCGCCTCGGCCGGGGTCAGTTGATGCAGCGCTGGCTGGCCTGCGTCCTGGCCGTCTTGCGCCAGGTCGAGGAAGGCTTCCAGATCAGGGTGTAGCGACATCGAAAGAATCCTTATGTCCGTAAAAAAGGAGCGCGCCTGAGCAACGCCCCCCAGCAATGATTAGAACCCCGGTGCTCAGCCCACCCGCGCCATGCAATGCTCGATCAACGCCTCAAGCTCGCGCTGATAATCCTGCATCAACAACTCCATGGTGCTGGCCCGATAACGCTGGCTGCTGTAGATGCAACGCAGCGCCAACTGGCCGTCGTACACCTGGCCGACAATCTCCAGCCAGTTGCCCAGATTGGCCTGCAGGCTGTAGTTGTCGCCGGTTTCTTCCAGCGCCGGCACCAGCAAGGCCTGCTCGTCGAAGCTCTGGTCGAACTGCCCCAGATAGTTGAACGTCACCCGTGCCTGCGGCAGATCAGCCAACTGGCGGGCCAGTTGCGGGCCGGCCAGGTGACGCAACACGCCATAGCCGATGCCCTTCTGCGGGATCGCCGCCAATTGCGCCTGCACGTTGACGATCGACGCGCCGATGTCCGCGCTGTCGGGGGTGAGCCGGACCGGGAACATGCTGGTGAACCAGCCCAGGCTGCGACTCAGGTCGATGTTCTCGAACAGGTCCTCGCGGCCGTGCCCTTCCAGCAAAATCAGCGCCGACGACTGTTCGCTCCAGCGGCACAACGCCCGGCTCAGGGCCGACAGCAGCAAATCGTTGATCTGCGTGCGATAGACCGCTGGCGCCTGCTTGAGCAACTGTTCGGTGCGCTCGCGGGACAACTTGAGCCGCGCCTGAGCCTGGTGACGCACCTGATTCTTGCCGCGACGGTTGTCGCACGGCAGGTCGATACCCGGCTGATCCAGTTGCTCCAGCCAGTAGGCCAATTCCTGCTCGGCAATCACCGGCGCCTGCGCCTGCAACGCTTCGGCAAACGCACGATAGCTGCTGGTGCGGATCGGCAATTGCGGTTCGATGCCCATCACGCAAGCCTCATAGGCCACCTTCAAGTCGTCGAGCAAAATCCGCCACGACACGGTGTCGACCACCAGATGGTGGATGACCATCAACAGTCGCGCCTGGCCGTCCGGCAAGGCGATGTGCACCACACGCCAGGCCGGCCCATCGTCGAGTTTGAGGCTGCGCTGAGTCAGGTTGGCCAAGGCTTCGACCTGCTCACTGCTCTCGACTTCACGACGCCACAGCACCGGCTCGCGGCGCTCGGTCGGTGCGGCGTAGCGCTGCAACCAGCGCCCGCCTTCCTGACAGAAGCGCAGGCGCAAGGTGTCGTGGTGGTTTTCGATCCAGCCCAGCGCCTGTTCCAGGGCATCCAGATCCAGCGTCTGACGCGCACTCAGCAAAAACGACTGGTTGTAGTGATGAGACTCGGCCATGCCCTCGGCAAAGAACCACTCCTGAATCGGCAGCAGATTGAACAGCCCCTCGCTGGCCACATGGGTGAGGTCCACCGCCGGTTGTGCGGTGCCAGCCTTGACCACGTCCTGTTCGACGATGCCGGCGATGGTCTGGTAGCGCATCAGATCGCGCAGCTTGAGGTCCATCTGCAGGGTCGGGTGGTTCCTGACCCGGGAAATCACTTGCAGGCTCAGGATCGAGTCGCCGCCCAGTTCGAAGAAGTTGTCGCTGATACCGACCTGCTCCACCTGCAACACCTGCGCCCAGATGTCCGCCAGCAGTTGTTCCTGTTGATTGCGCGGGGCAACGTATTCCTCGCTTTTGAACTCCGGCTCGGGCAATGCCTTGCGGTCGAGCTTGCCGTTGGGGGTGATCGGGAAGGCACTGAGGCAGACGATCTGCGCCGGCACCATGTATTCAGGCAAGGTGCTGCGCAGACCGGCCTTGAGTTCATCGCCCAGCGCCTTATCATCCACGTGCTGCCCGGCCTCGGTGACGACGTAACCGATCAGTTGCTTGCCGGAGGCATTGTCCCGGGCGATCACCAGGGCGTCGCGGACCGGCGCCAGTTGCCGCAGGCTGGCCTCGACTTCACCCAGCTCGATGCGGAACCCGCGCACTTTGACCTGATGGTCGATGCGGCCGACGTAATCGACCACGCCGTCCTGGCGCAAGCGCACCAGGTCGCCGGTGCGGTACAGCCGCTCACCGCCGGCAAACGGGTTGGGCACGAAGCGTTCGCAGGTCAGGTCTGGCCGACCATGGTAACCACGGGCAACCCCGTAGCCACCGATGTACAACTCGCCGGCAAAACCGGGCGGCAGCGGATTCAGTTCTTCATCCAGCACATACAGGGAACGCGCGCCCACTGCCCGGCCGATCGGCGCATAAGCCGCTTCACACTGCTGGCTCACCGGCACTTTCCACAGCATCGGCGTGACCACGGTTTCCGTCGGGCCGTAGCCGTTGGTGAAGTACTCGGGACGCAGTGCCGCCTTGACCTGTTCGAAGGTCTGGTCCGGCACCGCATCGCCGCCGAAGCAATAGATGCGCACCGGCGGCGGTGCAATTGCGCTGGCCGCGGCGTACTCGGCCAGTTGCTTGAGGTAGGCCGGCGGGAAGCAGGCGATGGTCACGCCGTACTCGTGCAGCGCCTGATAAGTCTGCTCCGGCGTCCACAGGCAACCGTCCCGCACCACCAGCCGGCCGCCGCTGTACAGCGTACTCAACCAGCGCTCATGAGCACCGTCGAAGGCGAACGACATGAAGTGCAGCTCGCAACTGCGGGTGTCCATTTCATACAGTGTGGCGATGGCCTGACAGTGCATGCTCAGCGGCCCTTGGGTGACCGCCACGCCTTTTGGCCGGCCGGTGGAACCCGAGGTGTAAACCAGATAGGCCAGCCCTTGCTCCAACACGCGACACACCGGCGCCTCATCGGCATAACGGGACTCGTCGAGCTGATCCAGCTCAAGGCGCAACAGGCCCTCAGGCGCCGGTAACGTTGCCCGCAGGCTGCTCTGGGTCAACAGCAGCGCCATGCCGGAATCTTCGATCATGTACGCCAGACGCTCCGGCGGATAATCAATGTCCAACGGCACATACGCCGCGCCGCTTTTGAGCACGGCGAGGAAGCTGACGACCATTTCCAGCGAACGTGGGAGTGCCACGCCGATCACCACCTCCGGCCCCGCGCCGTGTTCGATCAGGCAATGGGCCAGACGATTGGCCCGTCGCTCCAGTTCGCCGTAGCTCAGGCTCAGCCCGGCGCATTGCACCGCAATGGCCTCGGGCTGACTCAGTGCGTGTCGACCGATCAGCTCCGGCAACAGCTGCGGCTGATGATCCGCTGGCGGCTCGGCGCTCCAGGTTTGCATCGCCTGCCATTGTTCAAGCGACAGACGCTGAAGGTTACCCAGGCGCTCGTCAGGCGCGCGCATCATCGCCTCAAGGGTGTTTTCCAGCGTCAGGCGAATCCCCTCCACCGCCTCGGCACTGAAGTGGCTGCGCAGGTACAGGTACTCAATCGACAATTCGTCGCCGAGCGTCACCGCCAGGTCCATCGGCACGTTCGTCACGTCATGGCCGATGGATTTGCCGAAGCTCAGGCCGCTATCGTTGTCCTCTTGCAGGCGGTCGTCGATCGGGTAGTTCTCGAACACGATGATGCTGTCGAACAGCGCCTGCCCGCCCAGGCCGGACCAGCGTTGCACGTCCGCCAACGGAGCCTGGGAATGGTCGCGGATATCCAGGTTGTAAGCCTGGATCCGGTTCAGCCAGTCTGCCAGAGGCTGATCCGGTTCCAGCGTCTGAATGATCGGCAAGGTGTTGATGAACAGCCCCAGCATGTTGCCGACATTGGGCAAACTCTCGGGACGCCCGGATACCGTGGCGCCAAAGGTCACGGTGTTTTTCCCGGTATAACGCTGCAACAGCAGCAACCATGCGCCCTGGATCAACGTGTTCGGGGTAATCCGCAGATCGCGGCAGAACTGCAGCAGACGACCGGTCTGTTGCGCGTCCCAATGGGAGTAAATGGCGTTGTGGCCGGGTTCATCGGACACATGCCGTGGATGGATGGCCTGGCTCAACGCCGTCGCCTCGTTGACCGGGGCCAGCCGGGCTTTCCAGAACAGCTCCCGGGCGTCCTGGTCCTGGGCTTGCAACCAGGCGATGAAGTCGCGGTAGCGGCCGTTTTCAGCGCTGATTTCACCCTTGGCGTAATGCTGGATCACCTCACCAAACAGCCGCGAGCTGCTCCAGCCGTCCATCAGGATGTGGTGACTGGTCCAGACCATCTGGTACTGATCTTCAGTGCTGCGAATCAACAACACTCGTTGCAGTGGCGCATGGGTCAGCTCGAAGCCTCGCGCGCGGTCCTCGGCGGCCCGCGCGGCGATGTCCGCCTCGCTGGCGTCGCGATCGCGCCAGTCGAGCACCTGCAAATCGAGCGTCGCCTGACGCTGGACAATTTGCAGCGGTTTGGCCAAGCCATCATGCCAATGGAAGCTGGTGCGCAGGATGGCCTGACGCTCGATGACCGCCTCCCAGGCCTTGCGGAAACGCTCAACATCCAGACCGCCCACCGGCAAACTGATCTGATTGACGTACAGGCTGGAACCATTGTCCGACAAGGTGTGGAACAGCATGCCCTCCTGCATCGGCGACAGCGGATAAATGTCTTCGATCCGGGACGGGGCTATCGGCAAGGCGTCCAGTCGGGCCTGATCCAGATGCGCCAACGGGAAGTCCGACGGCGTGACGCCGTGGCTGTCCGGCTGGCAGCAATGCTCGATCAGCAGCTCCAGTTCCCGGGCGTACTCCTCGGCCAGGTGTTCAATGGTCGAGGCGTTGAACATCTGCGTGCTGAACGACCAGCCGACACTCAACTCGCCGCCGTACACCTGGCCATTGAGCGTCAACCAGTTACCCAGCAGCGCATCGTGACTGTGCTCTGCGCCCTTGAACTCATCGGCCGGCACAAACAAGGCACCGCTCTGGCTATCGAAGCTACCGTCGAACTGGCCCAGGTAATTGAAGGTGATACGCGGTGTCGGAAGGGTTCGCAGCGACGCCTGGCAAGCCTCGTCCCCCAGATAACGCAGCACACCGTAACCAATGCCACGATCCGGAATTGCGCGCAGTTGCTCCTTGATTTGCTTGATCGAGCCGGCCAGCTCCTGGGTCGGGGTCAATTTGACCGGGAACAGGCTGGTGAACCAGCCGACCGTGCGGGTCAGATCGAGGCCATCGAACAGATCTTCACGACCATGGCCTTCGAGCTGAATCAGTACCGACGACTGTTCGCTCCAACGGGCGATCACCCGTGCCAGCGCCGTCAGCAACAGGTCGTTGACCTGTGTGCGGTAAGCCGCCGGGGTCTGTTGCAGCAGTCGTCGGGTCAAGGTCGGGTTCAGGCGACTGTAAAGCGTCAAGGCATGGCGGCTCTGCAGGCTGCCCTGGGGGTTATCCTGCGGCAGCGGCGCGCCGTCCGAGCGCTGCGCCTGCCAGTAAGGCAGTTGTCCAAGCAGCGATTCACTGCGGGCGTGACGTTGCAATTGCTCCGCCCAATGCTTGAAGGACGTGGTCTTGGCCGCCAATGCCAACGGTTCGCCGGCCAGTAACTGGCGGTAGCTGCCCTGCAAATCCTCCAGCAGGATCCGCCACGACACACCATCGACCACCAGGTGATGAACGATCAACAATAAGCGCTGTTCGCCCTCAGGCAAATCGAACAACACCGCACGCAACAACGGGCCTTGTTGCAGATCCAGGCTGCGCTGGGCTTGTTCGGCGACGCGTTCCAGGTGGGCGGCATCACTGACCGATTCCAGCCACAACGGTGACAGGCGCTGTTGTTCCACGGTCCGATAGCTCGCCGACCAGCTGCCTGGGGTTTGGGTAAAGCCCAGGCGCAGGCCGTCGTGATGATCGATCAGCGCGTGCAAGGCCTGCTCAAGTGTCGCGGCCAGCAGAGGGTTCAACGGTTTGAGCAGCACCGACTGATTCCAGTGATGACGCTGCGGCAAGGCTTGTTCGAAGAACCATTGTTGAATCGGCAGTAACGGTGTCTCACCTGTCACCGGGCCTTGATCGGTTGGCGCCAGGGCTTTGCCGAGCTGCGCGACAGTGGCCAGCCCCTGGACGGTCTGCTGCTGGAACAGATCCTTGGGCGTGAAGCTGATGCCCTGCTGACGCGCCCGGCTCACCACCTGAATGGAGATGATCGAGTCGCCGCCCAGGGTGAAGAAGTTGTCGGTCACACCGACCCGCTCGAGTTTCAGAATGTCTTGCCAGATCCCGGCAATCTGCTGCTCCAGCGCAGTGCGCGGTGCCACGTAATCGCGTTGCAATGGGTTAGCGTCCGGGGTCGGCAACGCCTTGCGGTCGAGTTTTCCGTTGGGGGTCAGCGGCAATTGTTCGATGAACAGCCATTGCGCCGGCACCATGTAATCCGGCAGATGCGCCTTGAGTCCGGCCTTGAGCGCCTCGCTCAGATCGTCCTGCTGTTGCGGGCTCAGGTCAGACTGCGCCGGCACCACATAGGCCACCAGTTGCTGGCCGCTATGGCCTTCCACCGCCAGCACCACGCCTTCGCGCACGCTGTCGTGGGCCAGCAATCGCGCTTCGATTTCACCCAGTTCGATACGGAACCCGCGCACCTTGACCTGATGATCGATGCGGCCGACGTATTCGATTGCACCATCTTCACGAAAACGGGTCAGGTCGCCGGTGCGGTACATCCGCTCGCCATTGCTGGCCAGCGGGTTGGGCACAAAGCGTTCGGCGGTGAGGCTCGGGCGGAACAGATAGCCACGGGTAATGCCGTCACCGGCCAGGTACAACTCGGCGGCAACGCCAATCGGGGCGGCCTGCAATTGGGCATCAAGCAAGTGCGCGGTGGTGTTCACCAGCGGCCGGCCGATGTTGGCCTGGCCGCCGGCTTCGCGGCGGGTGCAAGTCGAATAGGTGGTGTCTTCCGACGGCCCGTACAAATCGTAAACGTGCTCGACCGAAGTCTCGCGGTACAACGTGTCCACCAGCGCTTGCTTGAGCGGTTCACCCGCAAGATTGATGATGCGCACACCTGAAGGGATCTGCCCGGCGCGCTGCAAGGCCGCGATGGCCGACGGTACGGTGTTGATCAGGCGCACCTGATCGCGCTCCGGCAGGTCCGGCAATTCCAGGGCGTTACGCGCCACGATGATCGAACCGCCGCGGGCCAGGGTGACGAAAATCTCCCACACCGACAGGTCGAAGCACACCGAAGTCGAGGCCAGCACGCCTTGCAGGTCCTCTTCGCTGTACACCTCGTGCGACCAGTGGATCAACGCCTGCACGTTGCGATGAGCGATCGCCACGCCTTTGGGTTTACCGGTGGAACCGGAGGTATAAATCACATAAGCCAGGTTGGCGGAGTCGACCCGGCGTTCAAGGTTGTGCGATGCCAGGTCAGCGAAGGCCTGACCGCCCGCCTCGACCCACACCACTTGGGCTTGGGTCTCGGGCAACTGCGACAGCAAGTGCTGCTGGGTCAGCAGCACCCGCGCCTGACTATCGTCGAGCATGTAGGCCACGCGATCCGCCGGGTAGTCCGGGTCCAGCGGCACGTAGGTGCCACCAGCCTTGAGCACCGCCATCAGGGCAATCACCAGTTCGGCGGAACGAGGCATCGCCACGCCCACGCGGATTTCCGCACCGACACCCAGTGTTTGCAGATGACGGGCCAGTTGATTGGCGCGGCGATTGAGTTCGGCATAGGTCAAACCAGCACCGGCATGCTGCAAGGCAATCGCCTGTGGCCGCGCTTCGACCTGGGCTTCGAAACCCTGATGGATCAACGCCTGGGCCGGGTATACCGCATGATGGTCATTCCATTCGGCCAGGGTGCGCAGCTCGCTCGCCGGCAACAGGCCGATCTCGCCCAGCAAGCGTTGCGGCGCGTCGAGGAACTGGCGCAGCACTTCTTCCAGATGACGGGCCAGGCCGACAATGCTGCGCTCGGCGAAGTGCTCGGTGAGGTAGTTGAAGTCCAGGCTCAGTACTTCACCGGCACCGGCGATCAGCGTCAGGCCGTAATTGGTTTGCTCGCGATGTTCGAGACCGCTGAAACGCAAGCCGCCCGGATTGGCCTCCAGGGTGTCGGACACCGGGTAGTTTTCGAACACCAGCAAGGTGTCGAACAACGCTTCGCCGTTGAGCGCGGCCAGGCGTTGGATGTCTTGCAACGGCGTCTGCTCGTAATCACGCAGCAACAGGTTCTTGTCCTGCACGCTGCGCACCCAGTCGCTGACACTGCAGGTCGCTTGCGGGCTGGCGATCACCGGCAGGGTATTGATGAACAGGCCCAACTGTTGCTCGATACCCGGCAGGTCCACCGGACGACCGGACACCGTCGCGCCGAAGGCGACGCTGCTCTGCCCGGTATAGCGCTGCAATACCAACAGCCACGCGGCTTGCACCAGGCTGTTAAGCGTCACTTGCTGCTGACGCGAGAAACCGTTGAGACGCTGGGTAAAGGCTGCGTCAAAGGTCAGCTTATGCACGCCTTTGCCGGGGCCGGGCACGGTTTGCCCGTGGCAGGCCGAGGCCAACCGCGTCGGCTCGTCCAGTTCGGTCAACTGCCCGCGCCAGAAAGCTTGCGCCGCGTCCTTGTCCTGACGTTGCAGCCAGGCCAGGAAGTCGCGATAACGGCCCTGGGCACTCGGCACCGGATGCCCGGCGTAATCTTGCAGCACTTCGCCAAACATCCGCGAGTTGCTCCAGCCGTCCATGAGAATGTGGTGGCAGGTGAAGATCAGGCGATGACGATCATCGGCGGTGCGCAGCAGGCACAGGCGCAGCAGCGGCGGATTCTGCAAGTCGAAACCGCGTTCGCGATCAGCCAAGGCACGGGCCTCAAGCACGGCCTGCACGTCTGGTTCGGCGCGCACATCCACTTCCGGCATTTCCAGGGTCAGCTGGCGATTGATCACTTGCAGCGGTGTATCGAGGCCGTCGAGGCCCCAGATGAAACCGGCGCGCAGCACTTCATGACGATCCACCACTCGCTGCCAGGCTTGCTGGAAGCGCGGTACATCCAGCCCGTCGATATCCAGCAGCATCTGATAGACGTAAGCGCTGGCGTCGGCGTCGTACAGGCTGTGGAACAGAATGCCCTGCTGCATCGGCGCCAGCGGGTAAATGTCCTCGATCCGCTGCGCCGCAATCGGCAGGCTGTCCAGATGCGCCTGGGACAACCCGGCCGATGGCACATCGGAAGGGGTCAGGCCGCCGCTCGGATGATTCAGGCAATGGTCGATCAACTCACCCAGCGCAACTTCATAAGCGCGGGCCAGGGCGTTGATGGTCGCCTCTTCGAACACGTCGCCGCTGTAGGTCCAGGTCAGGCTCAATTGCCCCTGGTACACGCGGCCGTCGATGGTCAGCCAGTTGCTCATCGGCGCCTGTTCATCCTGACCGGCGCCCTTGCCTTCGGTGGCCGGCACCCACAGGGCGCCCTCGTCGAAGTTGTTATCGAACTGCCCCAGGTAGTTGAACGTCACCTTGGGTTGGGACACGCCGCTCAGGGCCGCTTGCGCCTCATCACTTCCCAGATAACGCAGCAAGCCATAGCCGATGCCTTTGTTGGGAATCGAGCGCAGTTGTTCCTTGATGCCCTTGATGGACGCTTCGAGGCTGGCCTGCGGAGTCAGGCGCACCGGGAACATGCTGGTGAACCAGCCCACGGTACGGCTCAGGTCGAGGTCGTCGAACAGGTCTTCGCGGCCATGCCCTTCGAGCTGCACCAGGGCGCTGTCGGAGGCGGTCCACTCACACAAAACCCGGGCCAGTGCGGTCAACAGCAAATCGTTGACTTGGGTGCGATAGATCGCCGGGGCCTGTTGCAGCAGTTGCCGGGTGCGCTCGGTATCCAGACGCGTATCGACGCTGCGCTCGAAACGGTTCTGCAGTTTTCCATCAGGGTTGTCCAGCGGCAAGTCTGCCGGCGCTTCGGCCAGTTGCCCGCGCCAGTAATCCAGTTCGGTTTCCAGCCCGGCGCTGCGCGCATAGCCTTGCAGGCGTTCGCCCCAATCCTTGAACGCCGTGGTCTTGGCCGGCAGGCGCAACGGCGAGCCCGCGCTCAGTTGTTGATAAGCGGTTTGCAGGTCTTCGAGCAGGATCCGCCACGACACACCATCAACCACCAGGTGATGGATCACCAACAGCAGTCGCTGGCTGGCGTCGGGCAAGTCCACCAATGCAGCACGGATCAACGGGCCGTCGCTCAGGTTCAGGCTACGCTGCAACTCCAGGCACAGCGCTGGCAAAGCCTCGCTGTCAGGCAACGCCACAGTGCGCAGCAGTGCGTTCGGCTGATCGACGGCGGCATGTTCTTGCGCCCAGCCACCTGCGGTTTGGCGATAGCGCAGACGCAAGGCATCGTGATGCCGTTGCAGATGTTCCAGGGCCTGCTCCAGCGCAACCGCTTGCAGAGGCGCGGCCGGGGTCAGCAGGATCGACTGGTTCCAGTGCTGACGCTGGGGAATGTCGGTGGCGAAGAAGTACTGTTGAATCGGGGTCAGCACGGCAGCGCCGAGCACATCACCTTGCATCGCCTGCACCGCATCGCTCTGCTGCGCGACGGTGGCCAGGCGTTGCACGGTCTGGTGCTGGAAGATGTCCTTGGGCGAGAAGCAAATGCCCGCCTGACGCGCCCGGCTGACCACCTGAATCGAGATGATCGAATCGCCGCCCAGTTCAAAGAAGTTGTCGTTGAGCCCGACCCGCCCGACTTTCAACACGTCCTGCCAGATCTCGGCCAAACGCTGTTCGAGTTCGCTGCGCGGTGCCGCGTAAGCCTCTTGCACCAGGCTCACATCGGGGTTGGGCAGTTGATTGCGATCGAGCTTGCCGTTGGCCGTCAGCGGCAGGCGATCGAGGAACACCCAGCTGACCGGCACCATGTAGTCCGGCAGGCTTTCACGCAATTGCGCCTTGATCGAATCGCGCAAGCCGGCATGGGCCTCCGCGTCCAGTGACTCGCTCGGCACAATCCAGGTCGCCAATTGCTGCCCACTAAGCCCTTCGACCGCCAGCACCACGGCTTCACGCACCGCGTCATGCTTGAGCAATTGGGTTTCGATTTCTCCCAGCTCGATACGGAAACCGCGAATTTTCACTTGATGGTCGATACGGCCGATGTACTCGATCACCCCGTCACCGCGCAGCCGCGCCAGGTCGCCGGTGCGGTACAGGCGTTCGCCGGCCACAGGGTTGAACGGATCCGGAACGAACCGGGTGGCGCTCATGCCTGGCTGGTTCAGATAGCCCCGCGCGAGCCCGGCCCCGGCGATGTACAACTCGCCGATGCACCCTTGGGGCACCAGGTTCAGCGCGTCATCGAGCAAGTACCACGACAGGTCGACAATCGGCTCGCCGATCGGGCTGCTGTGGCTCTGTTGCAAGTCCGCCATGGACAGCGGGCGGTAGGTCACATGCACGGTGGTTTCGGTGATGCCGTACATGTTGATCAGGGTCGGCGCGCGGTCGCCGAAACGCTCGAACCAGGGGCGCAGGCTCTGCACTTCCAGCGCTTCGCCACCAAACACCACGTAACGCAGTGCATGATTGCGCGACGAGGCACTGGCCACTTGCATCAGCGGTTTGAACGCCGACGGCGTCTGGTTCAGAACGGTGACTTGTTCATCGCAGAGCAAGGTGTAGAACTCTTCCGGCGAACGGGTGACGTCGTGGGGCACCACCACCAGTTTGCCGCCGTAAAGCAATGCACCGAAAATTTCCCAGACCGAGAAATCGAACGCGTAGGAATGGAACAGCGTCCAGCTGTCTTCAGGACCGAAACCGAACCAGTGATCGGTGGCGCTGAACAGGCGAATGACATTGTCATGGGGCAGCAACGCGCCTTTGGGCTTGCCGGTGGACCCGGAGGTGTAAATCACATAGGCGAGGTTGTCTGCCGTAGTCATGCACGGCGGATTAGCCGTGCTGCTGTCCTGCGGTGGTTGATTCAGGTCCAGGCAGGCCAGCCCCGGTGGAATCGGCAGTTGCGCCAACAGGTGACCCTGGGTCAGCAACAGCTCGATCCCGCTGTCCTCGATCATGTAGCGCAAACGGTCGTCGGGGTAGCTCGGGTCCAGCGGCACATAAGCGCCACCGGCCTTCAGCACAGCGACAATGGCGACGATCATGTCCAGCGAACGCTCCACCGCCACGCCCACCCGCACATCGGGGCCGACGCCACGGGCGATCAGCAGATGCGCCCATTGGTTGGCCCGGTGATTGAGTTCGACATACGTCAGCCGTTGCCCGGCGAACACCACCGCCGGCGCCTGCGGATGACGCTCGACCTGAGCCTCGATCAACTGATGAATGCACTGGTTGACCGGATGCACCACCGGGCTCGGGTTCCAGTGCGCGAGCAGTTGCTGTTGCTGCGCGTCATCGAGCACCGGCAGCTGGGCAATGCGCTGGGTCGGGTCCTGAACGATCGCCCGCAGCAGGTTGCGCCAGTGCTGCGCCAGGCGTTCGATGGTCGAAGCTTCGAACAGGTCGGTGGCGTATTTGAGCACCGCTTCAATGCCATGGGCCTGTTCGGTGGTGTTCAGCACCAGGTCGAACTGCGCGGTTGCGCTTTGCCATTCCAGCGGCTCGATGCTCAAGCCGTTCAAGCGGGTCTCGACGCTGATGCGGCTTTCGGCCTGGTGGTTGAACATCACCTGGAACAACGGGCTGTGGCTCAGGCTGCGTCCCGGCTCCAGGGCTTCCACCAGTTGTTCGAACGGCAGGTCCTGGTGCGCCTGGGCTTCCTGGGCGGTTTGCCGAACCTGACGCAGCAAATCGACGAAGCTGGCTTGGCTGTCGACGTCCGCCTTGAGCACCTGGGTGTTGACGAAGAAGCCGATCAGACGCTCGATCTCCACGCGCCCGCGGTTGGCCACCGGCACACCGACGCGGATGTCGGCCTGGCCGCTGTAGCGGTGCAACAAGGCCTGGAACGAGGCCAGTAACAGCACGAACAGCGTGACGTTTTCCCGTCGGGCGAAGGCCTTGAGGCTGTCGCTCAGCGTCGGGTCCAGAATCAGGTTATGGCTGGCCCCGGCAAAGCTCTGCTCCACAGGACGCGCACGGTCGGTAGGCAACTCCAGCACCGGCTGCTCACCGCCGAGCTTGTGTTGCCAGTAGGCCAGTTGACGTTCCTGTTCGCCGGCCTCCATCCATTGCCGCTGCCACAGGGCGTAGTCGGCGTATTGAATCGGCAAGGCCGGCAGCCCGGCGTCATGCCCGAGGTTGAAACCGGCATACAACTGCACCAGTTCCTCGATCATCACCTGCAACGACCAACCGTCCGACACGATGTGGTGCAAGGTCAGCACCAACACATGTTCATGCGGGGTGACTTGCAGCAGGGCCGCGCGCAACAGCGGGCCGGTCTGCAAATCGAAAGCTTGCTGGCTCTGGGTCTGGACGAAGGCCTGGATCGACGCCTGCGGGTTTGCTGCCAGCTCAGGGCTCAGTTCGTGAATATCCAGGGCAAACGATCCTGCGGGCAGGATCGTTTGCAAGGGTTGCCCGGCGTCTTGAGTGAACACCGTGCGCAAGGTTTCGTGACGTTCAATCAGCGCCTGGACGCTGCGCTGCAACGCGGCCACATCCAGCGGGCCCTGCAAGCGCAGGGCCGTGGGAATGTTGTAGGCCGCGCTGTGCGGCGCCCATTGCCAGAGAAACCACTGGCGCTGTTGAGCGTAGGACAGCAACAACGGTTCTTCAGCCGTGCGCTTGAAAACCGGGGCAATGTCAAAAAGGTTGACGCCTTTCTGCTTGAGCAGAACCGCCAGAGCCTTTCTTTGCTTAGCCGAAAGTTGTCCTACCGACTCGATTAACTCTTGCACGCGTTGTTCCCCTCAAGAAATCAGTTTTTCCAGATCATCGAGGGATAGACGTTTGAGGGCCTCCAGGGATTTAGCCAATTCGTCCTGAACCGGTGATAAATCGACGCGCAACGCTTCGATGCGGGTGCAGAACGCTTGCAGGGTGTCGGCTTCGAACAGTTCCTTGAGCGGCACCTTGTCACCCAGGCGTTCCTTGATTCGGGTCACCACCAGCGTCGCCAGCAACGAATGCCCGCCCAACTGGAAGAAGTTGTCCGTCAGACCGACGCGCTCGACTTCCAGCACCTCTTGCCAGACGGTCGCCACTTCCCATTGCAGATCGGTGCGCGGCGCTTCGTAACGCTGCAGCGTCGGATTGCCGCCCAGCGCCATCAGGGCCTTGCGATCGAGCTTGCCATTGGGGGTCAGCGGCAGCACGTCGATCACGTGCAGATGGCTCGGCACCATGTGCGCCGGCAAACGATTGGCCAGGGCCGCCCGCAGGCTTTCCACCAACGATAAACTGCCCGGCTGGCTCGCTACGACGTAGGCATGCAGGTGTTTACCCGCCGCGCCCTCCTGCGCCAGCACCACGGTTTCGCGCACCTCGGGCTGCTCCAGCAATCGGGCTTCGATCTCGCTCAGCTCGATGCGGAAGCCGCGAATCTTCACCTGATGGTCGGCACGACCGATGTACTCAATCGTGTCACCTGGCCCCTGGCGCACCAGATCGCCGGTGCGATACAGCCGCTCACCATTAGCGGCGAACGGGTCCGGCACGAAGCGTTCCGCGGTCAGGCCGGGACGCAGCAGATAACCTCGGGTCACGCCGGCACCGGCCAGGTACAACTCGGCCGCCAGCCCCGCCGGCAGCACTTGCAACTGGCTGTCGAGCAGGTAGGCCACGGTGTTGTCCAGCGGCCGCCCAATGTTCGCCCGGCCGTTGGCGGTGCGCAGGGTGAAGGTCGAATAGGTGGTGTCTTCCGACGGCCCGTACAGGTCATAAACCTGCTTGACCGAGGTGCTGGCGTACAGCGTATCGACCAGCATCTGCTTGAGCGGCTCGCCGGCCAGATTGATGGTGGTGACCGACGCCGGAATCTGCCCGGCCCGTTGCAGCGCGGCAATCGCCGACGGCACGGTGTTGATCAGCGTCACCCGCTCACGGGCCGGCAACTCGGACAGCGCCAGGGCGTTGTCCGCCAGCACCATGCAACCGCCGCTGGCCAACGTGACGAAAATCTCCCACACCGACAGGTCGAAGCAGATCGAGGTCGAAGCCAGCACGCCACGCAGCTGCTCATCGCGGTAAACACCCTGCGACCACTGGATCAGCGCCGCGAGGTTAGCGTGGGTGATCGCCACGCCTTTGGGTTTGCCGGTGGAGCCGGAGGTGTAAATCACGTAGGCCAGGTTCTGCGACACGACCTGGCTGACGGGCGCCGTGGACGGATACCCGGCGAGCCATTCGGCACCCTCTTCGACCAACAGCACTTGCGACGGCAACGCCTCGGGCAACATCGCCTGCAACGCGGCTTCGGTCAGCAGCACCGCTGCGCAACTGTCCTCGAGCATGTGCAGCAAGCGCTCTTGCGGATATTCCGGGTCCAGCGGCACGTAGGCACCGCCGGCCTTGAGGATCGCCAGCAGCCCGACCAGCATGTCCGGGGTGCGGCGCATGCACACGCCCACCCGCACTTCCGGCCCGACACCCAGCGCTTGTAGCTTGTGCGCCAGACGATTGGCCCGGGCGTCGAGGGTGCGGTAATCGAGTGCCTGCTCGGTAAACAACACCGCTGCGGCTTGCGGTTGGCGTTGTACCTGCGCGTCGATCCGCTCAACCACGTTGCGCGAATCCAGCGCCGTGATCGCGGCCTTGCCCCAGTCGACAGCCGCTTGACGCGGTGCGCCGTCCAGCAGTTGCAACGCGCCCAGAGGCTGCGAAGCATCCGCCATGAATTGCATCATCAGACCTTCGAGCTGGGTGCTCAGGTTGGCGATGGTGGCGTGATCGAAACAGGCCTGGTCAAAGCTCAAGCCCAGGGTCAACTCGCGACCGGTAACCGCCACCAGCGTCAGCGGATAGTTCGTCTGCTCCTGACGCGAGAGGGTGGAAAACTCGAGCCCGGTGGCAGAACCTTGGGCCAGCGCTTCAGCCATCGGGTAGTTCTCGAACACCAGAATACTGTCAAACAGTGCGCCCGCGCCCTGCCCCGCCCAGCGCTGGATATCGTAGAGCGGCGTGCTCTCATGTTCGCGCAGGGCCAGGTTGAGGCTCTGCACCTGCTGAATCCATTGCCCGACCGGGATCTCGGCGGATGGCGAAGCCACCACCGGCAAGGTATTGATGAACAGGCCGATCTGCTGTTCGACGCCGGGCAAGTCCGTCGGCCGACCGGCCACAGTCGCGCCGAAAGCCACGGTGTCCTGACCGGTATAGCGCTGCAACAGCACCAGCCACGCGGCTTGCATCAGGGTATTGAGGGTGACCTTCTGCTCGCGGGCGAAGCGGTTCAGGTCGCCGGTTTGTTGTTCGCTGAACACATGTTGGTAATCGGCATAACCGCTGACCAATGTCTGGTTGACCGGCATGGCGCTGGCCAGGCGGGTCGGCTCCTGAAGGTCAACCAACGCCGACGTCCAGAACTCGCGACTGGCCTGAGTATCGCGCTGGCCCAGCCACTCAATGTAATCGCGATAGCGCCCCGGGGTCGCCGCCGGGGTCATGCCGGCATAGCGTTGCAACACCTCGCCGAACAGCTGCGAGGTGCTCCAGCCGTCCATCAGGATGTGATGACTGGTGTAGATCAAGTGATGCTGCGCTTCAGCGGTTCGCACCAGCAACACGCGCAACAGCGGCGCCTGGTCCAGTTCGAAACCGGCGACCAGATCCTCTCGGGCCAACTGATCGAGCGCTGCGTGAAGGTCATCACGACCGCGCCAGTCCTGCACGGTCATGGGCATCTGCACCGTCTGCCTTACAATCTGCACCGGCGCGTCGGCGTCCTCGGGCCAGACGAATACCGTGCGCAGAATCTCATGGGCCTCCAGCGTCTGCTGCCAGGCCTGACGGAATCGCTCGGTGTCCAGCTGCCGTACATCGACCCGCAACTGGTTGGTGTAGGCCGGGCCGTCCGGTTCGTTGAGGCTGTGGAACAGGATGCCCTGCTGCATCGGCGACAACGGATACAGATCGCTGATCTCCCGTGCCGGCACCGGCAGCGCTGACAGCTGTGCTTGAGTCAGATTTACCAGATTGAAGTCCGACGGCGTGACCCCGGCATGCTCACCGGCAGTGCAATGTTCGATCAGCCGTTCCAGCTCATGGCAATAGGCGTCGGCCAGCGCCTGAATGGTGTGCGGGCGGTACATGCCTTGGCCGAACGTCCAGCTCAATTCCAGCTCACCGCCGTAGACCTGGCCATCGACGCTCAGCCAGTTGCCCAAGGGCGCATCGTCATCCTGATGCTCACCGGTGCTGTCGGCAGTCGGCACCAACAGCGCGCCGTCAGCCGCATCGAACGCACCGTCGAACTGGCCCAGGTAGTTGAAGGTGATGCGCGGTGGCGCCAGCTCACGCAGCGGTTCGAAGCCTGCGAGGTAGCGCAGCACGCCGTAGCCGATGCCTTTGCCCGGCACCGCTCGCAGTTGTTCCTTGATCGAGCACAACGAAGTGCCCGGCTCTGCCTGTGGGGTCAGGCGCACTGGAAACAGGCTGCTGAACCAGCCGACGGTGCGACTCAAATCGAGGTCGTCGAACAGGTCTTCGCGGCCGTGGCCTTCGAGCTGGATCAGCACCGAATCCTGTTCGCTCCAGTCGCACAACACCCGCGCCAGGGCCGTCAGCAGCAGATCGTTGATCTGGGTGCGATAGGCGGCCGGTGCCACTTTGAGCAGCGCGTGGGTCAGTGTCTTGTTCAGGCGTGAAGTGGCCCGAGCGGCTTGGCGACGAGTCTGGACGGTCTCGGGAAAATCCCTCGGCAAGTCGCTGTTGCCACCCTCCAGCGTGCGCTGCCAGTAATCGCGCTCGGCCTTCAAAATATCGCTCTGCCCATAACGGTGCAGGTGTTGTGCCCAGGCCTGGAGCGAGCTGCTTTTGCCCGGCAGGACAATCGCCTTGCCAGCCGCCAACGTGGTATAGGCTTGCTGCAAATCTTCCAGCAGCACCCGCCAGGACACGCCATCCACCACCAGGTGATGGATCACCAATAGCAAACGTTGTGTTGCGTCAGGCAGGTTCACCAGCACCGCGCGTACCAGCCGGCCCTGTTGTAAGTCGAGACTGCGCTGTGCCTGGGTGGCCAGCGCTGGCAAATCGGCAAGGTCGTCCAGTGCCCGCACCCACAACAGGTCTGTGTGGCGCTGCGCCTGGAATGTCGCCTGCCAAATCTCGCCCGACGCCTGGAAACTCAGGTTCAGCGCATCGTGCTGCTCGATCAGGGCGGACAATGCGTTGTGCAGATGGGTCGCGTCGAGGGGGATTTGCGGTTGCAACATCACCGACTGGTTCCAGTGATGACGCTGGGGAATGTCGGTCTGGAAGAAGCGGGCCTGGATCGGCAACAACGGCAGCTCGCCGCTGACTTTCTGCGCCACGCTGGCCGCCGGTTTGCTCTCGATCAGTTTGGCCACCGCCGCCAACTGGCCGATGGTCTGTTTCTCGAACAGTTGCTTGGGGCTCAGCTTGATGCCCTGGCGTTTGGCTCGAGCGATGATTTGCAAACTGAGAATCGAGTCGCCGCCCAGCTCGAAGAAGTTGTCGGTGCTGCCCACCTGTTCAAGCTTCAGGACATCGGCCCAGATGGCGGCAAGCTTCTGTTCGATCTCGCCCACCGGGGCAACAAATTGCTGCGTCACCAGCCCCGGCGCCGGCAAGGCTCGCTTGTCCAGTTTGCCGTTGGCGGTCAGCGGCAGACACTCCAGAACCACGATCTGCGCCGGCACCATGTACTCCGGCAGGCAGGCCTGTAACTGCTGGCGCAAGGCGTCGACATTCAACGCCAGGTCAGGCGCGGCCACGCAGTACGCCACCAGTTGCAAGCGCGTTTCATCACCGTCCAGCGGCAAGGCCAACACCGCGGCCTCGCTCACGCCGTTCAGGCCCAACAATACCCGGGCGACTTCCGCCGGCTCCACCCGATAGCCGCGCACTTTGACCTGATCATCGGCACGCCCGATGAATTCCAGCGCGCCCTGACGATTGCGGCGCACCCGGTCACCGCTGCGGTACACCCGCGCGCCGACGGCGCCAAACGGATCCGGCAGGAAGCGTTCGGCGGTCAGCCCTGGCTGGCCCAGGTAACCCAGCGCCACGCTCTCACCACCGATATACAGCTCGCCCGCCACCTGATCGGCGACCGCGTTGAGCACATCGTCCAGCACGTAGACATGCGCACCCGACAACGGACGGCCGACCGGCACGCTGCGGGCACCCGAGTCGAGATCCTTGAGCTCATGGGTCAGCACACCGACCGTGGTTTCACTCGGGCCATAGTGGTTGATGAACCGACAGCCCGGTTTGAGTCGCCGCACCTGTTCGAGCAATGCCGGCGAGCAGGCTTCGCCACCGACGATCAGTGCGTGTTGCGGTAGTACATCGGCGGCCCGGGACGCCTGCATCAGCGCCGCCAAATGCCCCGGCACGATTTTCAGCACGCCCACTTGGTGCTCAGCCATGTAATCGGTAAATCGGTCCGGGTCGAAGCCCAACTCTTCGGGCAATACATGCAACAAGCGACCGGAACACAAGGCGCCGAACAGCACGGTAAATCCAAGATCCGCCGCAATGGTCGAGACCAGCGCCATGCTCGCCGCAGGCTCCAGCGCCAGACGCTCCAGCGCACCGCGCACATAACTGACCAGGGCGCCGTGGCTCACCAGCACGCCTTTGGGTTGGCCGGTGGAGCCGGAGGTGTGAATCACATAGGCCGCTGCATCCGCCGACACTATCAGCAAAGGCTTCGTCGTCGGCTGGTCCTGCCATTGTTCGGGCGCGAAGGCCAGCCCCTGGCAACCGGCGACCGCCAGAGTGCTTTCCCGCGCGTCGCCTGCGGCACACAGCAGGACTTTCGCCTGCGCGCCTTCGAGCATCTGCTGCAAACGTGCGTCCGGCGCCTTGACGTCCAGTGGCATGTACACCGCCCCGGCCTTGATCACCCCTAACACACAGGTCAGCCATTCCAGGGAGCGCTCCATCAGCACCGCCACGGGCTGCCCGTTTTGCACGCCTTGCGCTCGCAGGTAGTGGGCCAGGCGATTGGCGTCCTGATCCAGCGCCTGGAAACTCAATGTCCGCTCAAGGCAGCGTGCGGCCAGCGCCTCAGGCTGTGTGACCACCTGACGCTCCCATTGCTGCAACACCGATTCTGCCGGCTGCCGTGGCGCCAGCGCCGGTTGCACAGGTGTGGTTGCAAGACTGTGCAGCGGCGCCTGCGGGGCGCTGAGCAATTCGCGGAACAGACCGAGCAGCGTCGGAATGAACCCCTCGATGGTCGAGTGCTGGTACAGGTCGCTGGCGTAGGTCATTTGCCCGTGGATCAGCGTGCCGTCATCGGTGATATCCAGCGCCAGATCGAAGTGCGTGCCTTGTTTGTCCAGTGGATACTCGGTGACGCTCAGGCCCGGCAGGCTCATCGAACGCTGGGTCTGCATGCCGACGTTCTGGTTGAACTTGGCCTGGAACAAAGGGTTGTGGCCCAGGGTTCGCTCGGGCACCAGTTCATCAACCAGTTGCTCGAACGGCAGCTCCTGATGGGCCTGGGCACCAAACGATGCTTCCCGAATCCGAGCCAGTAAATCGACGAAGCTGCCGCGCTCATCGACCTGGCAACGCAGTACCTGAGTGTTGACGAAGAAGCCGATCAGCCCTTCGACCTCGGAGCGCCCGCGGTTGGCATTGGGCACGCCGACGCGAATATCGCGCTCGCCGCCAAGTCGCGACAGGAACAGCGAAAACCCGGCCAGCACCAGCATGAACAAGCTAATGCCCTGAGCCCGGGCAAAGCCATTCAACTGCCGGGACAGGTCCGCACCGAAATCAAAGCTCAAGGTCTGGCCTTCGAAGCTCTGGGTCAGCGGCCGGGGGAAATCCGCCGCCACGTCCAACAACGGATGCTCTTCACCCAACTGCTGGCGCCAGTAATCAAGTTGACGCTCACCCTCGCCGGCCTCCAGCCAGCGGCGCTGCCAGATCGCGTAGTCGGCGTATTGCAAGGGCAACGCCGGCAACTGCGGTTCGCGCTCCAGGCTGAAGGCCTGATAGCACTGCACGAATTCCTTGACCATGACGTCCATCGACCAGCCATCGGAGACGATGTGGTGCATGCTCACGATCAGCACATGTTCATCGTCGGCCAGACGGAACAGGCTGGCCCGTAGCAACGGTCCATGAAGCAAGTCGAACGGTTGCGCAGCCGCTTCCTGAACCCGACGCGCCAGCTCGGTTTCACGTTCTTGCACGGCGACGTTCGACAGATCGACGCGTTGCAGTGGCACGCTCTGCTGGTCGAGGATGATCTGGCTCGGCTGGTCGTTGTCGGTCTGGAACACCGTGCGCAACACTTCATGGCGCGCCACCAGATGATCGAAGGAACGCAACAGCGCTGCCTCGTTCAGTTGCCCGTGCAAGCGCAGGCCGGCGGCCATGTTGTACGCGGCGCTCTGCGGGTCGAGCTGCCAGAGAAACAGCAGACGTTGCTGGGCAAACGAGAGCGGGATCACCGCGCAGTCGTGACGACTGACCGGCAGCGGCAACAGGCTGAAGTCCTTGCCCTCCTCGCGCAGTTTGGCGAGAAACAGTCGACGTTGCTCCAGCGGCAAACCGACGAACCTTTTAGCGATACGCTCCGCCATATTGCCGCTCATACTTCAACTCCCTCCAAAGAACTCATGAACTGATCCATGTCGGACCAGTCGTTATCGCTTGCACCGCCGGCCAGCGCGGCCAGCTCCAGGGCCAGATCGCCCAGCAGCGGTGTCTCGAACAGGCTGCGCAACGGCAGCACCACGCCCAACTGGCTTTTGATCCGCGCGATCACTTGCGCGGCCAGCAACGAATGCCCGCCCAACTCGAAGAAATGGTCATCGACACCGACCCGTGGCACTTGCAGCACCTCGATCCAGATCTGTGCCAGAGCCTGTTCGGTGTCGGTTTGCGGGGCGCGATAGCTGCTCTGCAACTGGCTCGGATCGGGGGTCGGCAGAGCCTTGCGGTCGAGTTTGCCGCTGGGGGTCAGGGGCAGGCGCGGCAACAGCAGCAAATGGCCGGGCACCATGTAGTCCGGCAGGTTCTTCTGCAGTGAGGCCCGGATTTGCTGACGCACAATCACCTGCTCCGCCGCGTTGCCGAGCACGCTCTGATCGACGACCAGGTACGCCACCAGTTGTGGCCCGCCGACCAGGGGTAAAGCCAGCACTACCGCCTCGCGAATCCCCGGGCATTGCTGCAACCGCGACTCGATTTCCCCCAACTCAATGCGGAACCCGCGAATCTTCACTTGGTGATCGACGCGGCCGATGTACTCCACCGCGCCATCGTCGCGCAGTCGGGCACGGTCGCCGGTGCGGTACAGGCGCTCGCCGACCGCGAACGGATCGGCAATAAACCGTTGCGCGCTGAGCGTTGGTTGTCGGTGATAACCACGGGCCAGGCCCGGCCCGCCGATGTACAACTCGCCCACCGCCCCTTGCGGCAACAGATTCAAATCGTCGTCGAGCACGTACAGCCGGCGTTGCTCCAGACCGTGACCGATCGGAATGCCACGCCACGACACCGCCTCGGCGGTCAACGCGCTGCAATCATGAATGGTCGAGACCACCGTCGCTTCGGTCGGGCCGTAGGTGTTGAGCAAACGCACATGACCCAACCCGGCGCGTTGCCACAGGCGCAGCCCGTCCACCGCCATCGCCTCGCCGCCCACGTGAATCTGGCGCAAGGCGCCGAAGTGGACAGGCGGGTTGGCCGCGTAATCCTGCACCACCGAGTACCAGTAAGCGGCCGGCAAATCCGCCAGGGTAATGCTTTGTTCGACGATCACCTGATGCAAGGTCGCACTGTCCCACAGACCCGCGTCGCGCAGGACGACACAGGCGCCATGGCACAGCGGCGGGAAGAATTGCTCGACGAAACCGTCAAAACTGCTGGTGGCGAATTGCAGTACGCGATCGCCTTCGCGCAAATCGCTGTAGTCGATCGCCCGCGCGATGAATTCACTCAACGCACCGTGACTGACGGCCACGCCCTTCGGCCGGCCGGTGGAGCCGGAGGTGTAAATCACGTACGCGAGGTTCTGCGGATCCACCGTCACTTGCAGGTTGTCTTGATTCGCAGCGTCGCTGTCCGGTAGCTGGTCCAGGCACAGGCAATCGATGCCATCGAGCGTCGGCAGGCTGCTCAGCAGCGGGCTCTCGGTCAACAACAGCTGCAGCCCGCTGTCATCGAGCACATGGCGCAAGCGTTCGGCCGGGGTGTGTGGGTCCAGCGGCACATAGGCGCCGCCGGCCTTGAGCACGGCCAGCAACGCCACGGCCAGTTCCAGCGATCGCCCCAACGCCACACCGACCAGCACATCGGGGCCGACGCCCTTGGCGCGCAACTGATGGGCCAGACGATTGCTGCGAACATTCAGTTCGGCATAGCTGAGTGAGGGCGACCGATCGCCAACGAGGATCACGGCGCTGGCCTCGGGAGTGCGCGCCGCCTGGGCCTCGAACAGTTGCGGCATGCCGGGCAGCAGCGCCGGGATGGCGACGGGTTGAATCAAGCGCTCGCGCTCATCCGTGCCGAGCATCGCCACCTCGCCCAGCGGTTGTTGCGGATCACGGCAGACCGACACCAGCACGTTGTGCCAATGCTCGGCCAGCGCGGCGATGGTCGGTGCGTCGAACAGGTCGGTGGCGTAAGTGAACGCGGCGAACAGTTGCTCGCCCTCCTCTCGGGTGTCGAGCATCAGGTCGCTGGTGGCCGCATGCTGACGCCCGCTGCCGGCCAGTTGCTGCTCACTCAGATAGCCGACCTGCAAACCGCAATCGAGGCGCACGTCCTGCAGATCGGTCACCAGCGGCTGGTGGTTGAACATCACCTGAAACAACGGATTGTGACTCTGACTGCGGGCCGGCTGCAGGGCTTCGATCAACGCATCGAACGGCAGCTCCTGATGGGCCTGGGCGCCAAGCGCCGCCTGACGCAGGCTCTGCAGCAGGTCGCTGAAACGAGTCTTGGCGGTGACCTCGCTGCGCAGTATCTGGGTGTTGACGAAGAAGCCGATCAAGCCTTCGGTTTCACTGCGGGTGCGGTTGGCGATCAAGCCGCCGACACGAATGTCGGTCTGGCCGCTGTAGCGATGCAGCAAGGTCTTGAAGGCGGCCAGCAGCACCACGAACAGCGTCACGCCCTGGCGCTGGGCGAGGGTTTTCAGTTCCTGGCGCAGGGCTCCGTCGATGACTTTTTCCAGGCGCGCGCCCTGGTGGCTGGACTGGGCCGGATAGGCTCGGTCGGTGGGCAATTCGAGGATCGGAGGCTCTTCGCCCAACTGCGTGCGCCAGTAATCGAGCTGACGCTCGCGCTCCCCGGCTTCCAGCCAACTGCGTTGCCACAGGGCGTAGTCGCGGTAGTGCACGGTCAGTGCCGGCAAGGTCGGTTGCCGCCCCGCCACCAACCCATCGTAGGTGCGCATGAACTCGTCGATCAGAATGTTCATCGACCAGCCATCGGCAATGATGTGATGCAACGTCAGCAGCAGCACGTGCTCCTGTTCGGCCAGACGCAACAGGCGAAGGCTCAGCAGCGGCCCCTGTTGCAAGTCGAAGGCCTGAGAGGCTTCAGCCATCATGTGCTGCTGCGCCTGCGGCCAGCGCCGCTCTTCAGGCAAGGCACTCAGGTCGTTGATCGCCAGTGTCAGGTCACGGGGGTCGGCCACCCGCTGGAACGCACGCTCGCCTTCCTGGCCGAAGGTGGTGCGCAGGCACTCATGACGCGCCACCAACAGGCTGAACGCGCGCTCCAGCGCCTCGGTTTGCAGCGCGCCGCTCAGGCGCACCGCCATCGGCAGGTTGTAGGCCGCGCTCTGCGGATCCAGCTGCCAGAGGAACCACATCCGCTGCTGGGCATAGGACAGGCCGTCACGCTCATCGACCCCGACACAGGAGGTCATGGGAAGCTGCGCAAAATCGATGCCTTCGCGGGCCATGCCGGCCAGAAACAAGCGGCGCTTGTCCTGCGGCAATTCGATAAAGCGGCGGGCGAGTTTCTGTGCGTCTGCGGCATTCATGCATTGGGTCCTTGCTGATCGGCGGCGTGACCAGGAGGCCCGGTCGTATCAACAAGAACGAATGGCTAGCGCGATGATTTAGCAGCACAGACAACCCCGCCCCCCTGTGGCGAGCGAGCTTGCTGGCGTTGGGCTGCGCAGCGGCCCCAAAAATCTGGCAGTGATTGTCGATTTTTGTGAGTGCTACGCACTCAAACGGGAGCAAGCTCCCTCGCCACAGGTTTCCCTGAGTCAAGACGCTCTTAAGTGAACACAAAAACGCCGAAGCCGGTGCAAGACCGGCTTCGGCGACAAGTGCGCCAGAGACTCAGTCATGCCTACCTTTGTGGCGAGCGAGCTTGCTCGCGCTGGGCTGCGCAGCGGCCCCAAAAAATCTGACAGTCATCGCCGATTTTGTGAGTGCTACGCACTCAAACGGGAGCAAGCTCCCTCGCCACAGGGTTCTCTGACTCAAGACGCTCTTAAGTGAACACAAAAACGCCGAAGCCGGTGCAAGACCGGCTTCGGCGACAGGACTGTTCAGATCAGAGTGCGTCCTGGGAATGCCCTTCGGCCATCGCGACAATCACCTTGCGCTTGCCTTCGAACGGCGCGCGGGCATGGGCCGAGAGCATGTTGTCGAGCATCAGCACATCACCCTCCTGCCAAGGAAAACTGATGGCGCAGTCATCGAGCACCGCACGAATTTCATTGAGCACTTCATCCTCGATGGGCGAGCCGTCGCCGTAGTAGACGTTACGCGGCAGGTCTTCCTCGTCGACGATGTCCAGCAGGGTTTCACGCACCTCCGGCTGAAGGTTGGAAATGTGGAACAGGTGAGCCTGATTGAACCAGACCATGTCGCCGGTCACCGGATGACGCGCCACCGCCTGACACGTTTGGCGGGTGCGCAACTCTCCGTCGTCCTTCCACTCGCAAATGATGCCATGGGCCTTGCAGTAGGCCTCGGCCACCTCGCGGTCTTCGGTGTTGAACACTTGCTCCCAGGCCACGTCCAGCCCGTTGCCGAAATTGCGCACGTACATCAGGCCCTTGCTGATGAAGCGCTCGCGAATCGCGACAGGCATGCGCCGATAGACTTCCCGGCTGTCGGCAATCGGCGTTTCACCGCCCGAGGTGGCGGCGATCATGCTGTAGAACCAGATTTTCATCGGCCAGTCCCGGGAATAGGCCTGCTCGTTGTGCAGCGGAATGCTCTGATGCGCCGGGTATTCGGTGGAGGTATAGACCCCTTGGGTGACGTTGGTGCGCGGCGTCGAACCGAACTCGTAATTGAGCAGTGGATGGCCGAAGCCGGCGGCGAATTGGCGGAACTGCTCGGCGCCGTCCAGCTGGAACCCGCGAAACAGAATGCCGCCGTCACGCAGCAGATGCGCATCCACCAGTTCATTCAATTCATCAAACACCGCCAACAGGCTGGTATTCGGCTCGGTCGCCTCCACCAACAGCGGCAAGCGACCCCGCGCCGGCAGCAACGGCCGAACGGCAAAACCCACAGCAACACCCATGACGGGCCTCCTGTTAACACTCAATAAAGTGAACCGCGCGCGCTAAAAAACCGGCGCGGCCAGCTGCGCATGACGTCGGTGATGGACTTCCAGATGATTCTTGATAATCCGCAGCACCTTGGCTTCATGCTCATGAATGAAGAAATGCCCGCCGGTCATCATGTCCACCGAGAAACTGCCCAGGGTTTCCTGGCTCCAGCCGATCAATTGCTCGGTGGTGGCCTTGTCTTCCTTGCCGCCGAGCACATGCACGGGGCACTTGAGCAACGGGCGCTGCATCGGGCGGAAGCGTCCGCAGAGCATGAAATCAGCGCGCAGGATCGGCAGCGTCAGGCTCATCAACTCCTGATTGGCCAACACTTCCTCGCTGGTGCCCTGGAAGGTGCGCAGTTGCTCGATCAACTGCTCGTCACTCTGGGGCTCGGCGAAGCCACGGTCATAGTCACTGCGCATGGTCGGGGCCGCCGTGCCGGAAGCAAACAGCGCCACCGGCTCCGCAGCACCGAGGGCACGAAAGGCGTGGGCCATCTCGCAGGCTAGCAACGCCCCCAGGCTGTGGCCGAACAGGGCGTAAGGGCCGTGCAAGGATGGCTTGTGTTCCCTGGCCAATTGCAGGGCCAGGGCGCGCATGTCGGTCTGCAAGGGTTCGTCATAACGGGCGCCTCGCCCCGGCAACTCCACCGGCTGCAAGTGCAGCCACGGCGGCAACTGGCGCCGCCAGCGGCTATAGACCATGGCGCTGGCGCCCGAATAGGGCAGGCACAGCAGTGTCAGCTTTGTCACCGCACTTACCTCAATTGGTTATCTGTAAAAGAGAACGGATGGGGCGTGGTGAGAATTAGTCTGTGGGATGGATGAGATCTACCTGTGGGAGCGAGCCTGCTCGCGATGGCCATTTAGGACTCAGCAAATGTTGTGGCGCTAAGGGCGCCATCGCGAGCAGGCTCGCTCCCACAGGGATCAGCAGTCAGTTATCACTTGAGATGGCGATAACTCTGCACCGCCGCCCCCAACACCACGGCACCCGCGGCAATTGCCACCCAGAACCCGCTGCGTGCACCGAACGCATCCACCAGCCAGCCCGAACTGGCTGCGCCGATCGCCACGCCGATGCTCAAACCGGTGACCAGCCAGGTCAGGCCTTCGGTGAGCTTGGCCGGCGGCACGATGCGCTCCACCAGCGCCATGGCCACAATCAGGGTCGGTGCAAAAAACAGCCCGGCGACGAACACCGCCAGCGACAGTCCGAAAATATTGGCCGCCAGCAGCAATGGCAACGTGGTCACCGCCGTCGCCACCCCGCCGTAGAGGAACAATTGCGGCAGCGGCAACTTGGAACGAAACACCCCGAACGCCAACCCGGCCAGGCACGAGCCGATGGCATACACCGACAGCACAATACTCGCCGCCGCCGGTTGCCCCTGCTGCTCGGCGAACGCGACGCTGACCACATCCACCACACCGACGATGGTGCCCAAGGCGACCATCAACAGTATCAGCAACTGGATCTCGCTCGAGCGGATGATCGAACCCTGATGGTGTTCTTCATAAGGATGTACCGGCGGTTCGGTACCGCGCTGCAACACAAATGCCGTGACCCCGATCGCCAGCATCAGCAACGCCGCCAACGGCCCTGCCTCCGGGAACGCCACCACACACAACCCCACCGACAGCGGCGGCCCGACAATAAAGCAGACCTCGTCCAGCACCGACTCCAGCGCATAAGCGGTTTGTAACTCGGGGCGACCGCGATACAACTCGGTCCAGCGCGCCCGCACCATCGCCGACATACTCGGCATGCAACCGGCCAGCGCGGCAAACGCAAACAACGTCCAGTGCGGCGCCTGCAAGCGGGTACACAGCAACAGCATCAACAACGCCCCACCACCGACCAGTGCCGACACCGGCAAGATCCGGCCTTGGCCAAAACGGTCCACCAACCGCGAAACCTGTGGCGCACAAAACGCCGTGGCCAGGGCAAAGGTCGCCGCGATGGAACCGGCCAGGCCGTAACCGCCCTGCAGCTGCGAAAGCATGGTGATCAAGCCAATGCCAGTCATGGAAATCGGCATGCGCGCGATCATCCCGGCCAGCACAAAGGCGCGTGCGCCTGGGGCGCGGAATAGCTCGCGGTAGGGGTTTGCCATGGGATCCGGCCTCAACAAGGGCCTGCAACTTGCCACAAACGTCTGCCCCGGGGAAAGCGTCGAATTGTTGGTTGAGTGTGAACAGCGGTCTGCCGGCAAATGAACTCTCGCAGGCTTAAAACAGTCAGCTAGATAGACCCTCGGTTCCCGGAGCTCCGCGGTAATGGCTGATTATTCCGAACGGCAAAGCGCCATCGACGCCCACGGCATCATTGGCGACATGCGCAGCGCAGCGCTGGTCAACGACAAGGGCAGCGTGGACTTTTTCTGCTGGCCGGAATTCGACAGTCCATCGATTTTCTGCGCGCTGCTGGACAGCCCCGAAGCCGGCATCTTCCAGCTGGCCCCGGACCTGCCCGACGCTCGCCGCGAGCAGATTTACCTGCCCGACACCAACGTCCTGCAAACCCGCTGGCTCAGGGATCACGCGGTGGTCGAAGTCACCGACCTGCTGCCCATCGGCGACAGCGAAGATGATTGGCCGATGCTGATGCGTCGAGTGCGGGTGGTCAGTGGTCAAGCGACGATCCGCATGCATTGTGCCGTACGGCATGACTATGCCCGGGCTCACACCAAGGCCCGGACACGGGGTCAGAGTGTGTATTTCGAGGCCTCCGGTCAGCCGGCCCTGCAACTGTGTTCGGATCAGCCCTTGAGCATCGAGGGCAATGCAGCGGTTGCCGAGTTCACCCTCGAACAGGGCCAGGGCGCCGAGTTCCTGCTCGGCGGCGTTGACGATGCACGCTTCAAGGAAGGCGCCGCCGCATTGTGCCTGGAACGCACCCTGAAGTTCTGGCGCGACTGGATCGGCCAGTCCAATTATCGCGGTCGCTGGCGGGAAATGGTCAATCGCTCGGCCCTGACCCTGAAGCTGCTGACCTCACGCAAACACGGCGCCATCCTCGCCGCCGCTACCTTCGGCCTGCCGGAAACGCCCGGCGGCGAACGCAACTGGGACTACCGCTACACCTGGATCCGCGACGCCTCGTTCACCGTCTATGCCTTCATGCGCCTGGGCTTCGTCGAGGAAGCCAACGCCTACACGCGCTGGTTGCGCGGTCGGGTCAGGGATTGTCACGGCAAGACCATGAAACTCAACATCCTCTACGCCATCGATGGCCGTCAGGAACTGCCGGAAGTTGAACTTCCACACTTGGCCGGTCACGGCGGCGCGACACCGGTACGCATCGGTAATCAAGCCTACGATCAAATCCAGCTCGATATCTTTGGCGAGCTGATGGACGCGGTGTACCTGGTCAACAAGCACGGTGAAGCGATTTCTCATGAGGGCTGGAAACACACTGTGGAGGTGGTTGATCAGGTCTGCGAAACCTGGCAGCAAAAAGACGTTGGCATCTGGGAAATGCGCGGCGAGCAGTATCACTTCCTGCACTCGCGATTGATGTGCTGGGTGGCCGTGGACCGGGCCATCCGTCTGGCGTCCAAACGCTCGCTGCCCGCCCCGTTTGCCCGCTGGGACCAGACCCGTCAAGCGATCTACACCGACATCTGGAGCAATTTCTGGAACGAAGAACGCGGGCATTTCGTCCAGCACATCGGCGGCACCGGCCTCGACGGCTCGATGCTGCTGATGCCGCTGGTGCGCTTCGTCAGCGCCAAGGATCCACGCTGGATCGCGACCCTTGAAGCCATCGAGAAAAGCCTGGTGCGCGCAGGCATGGTCTACCGCTACCGCAACGACGACAGCCAGATCGACGGCCTGCCCGGCACCGAAGGCGCCTTCGCCGCGTGCTCGTTCTGGTACGTCGAATGCCTGGCCCGTGCCGGCCAGGTGGAGAAGGCGCACCTGGAGTTCGAGCAATTGCTGAAGTACGCCAACCCGCTGGGGCTGTATGCCGAAGAGTTCGACAGCCATGCCCGGCACCTGGGCAACACACCGCAAGCGCTGACGCACCTGGCACTGATCAGCGCGGCGAGTTTCCTGGATCGGAAATTGAGCGGGGAGAAAAACTTCTGGCAGCCTTGAGACCGAGTCGTCTTCTTCGCGGGCAAGCCCGATCGCCGTACCGCTCGCTGCTACAGATGCACACCGTTCCAATTGTGGGATATGTACACCGTACAAAACTGTGGGAGCGGGCTTGCTCGCGAAGGCGATTTCACATTCAGCATTGATGTCGCCTGACACACCGCTTTCGCGAGCAAGCCCGCTCCCACAGGGGATCAGCTGTGTGGCGCGGGTTTTGGCACGTCGACGTTATCCAGGGTGGTGGGCGGTACGCAGGTTGGTCAACCGGGAAGTCAGGCACCCGGCGCACTCGAAAGTGCCCCGCGCACAGCCCACCGCGAAGCATACCGACAAGCGCACGAAAAAGCGCCGACATGCTCACGTTGGCGCTTGTACGCCTGACATTGCACGGGTGACCAAACCCGGCCGCTGAATTGGCAGCGACCCGGAAAGACTATCGGCTCCCTTTCCTAATCTACAACCGCCAAAACGCGTCGGAAATATCCCCTTTTACAGCGTTTTTTGTAGGACAGTGGCTTACCCGCGATGAAGTTAAACACGCTCCATCTGACACTGCTGACCTCCTGTGGCGAGGGAGCTTGCTCCCGTTGGGGCGCGCAGCGGCCCTGAAATCCACAACCAAATTCCTCCAGAAGCACCGCATTTGCTGGCTTTGCGGCCGCTGCGCAGCCGAACGGGGGGCAAGCCCCCTCGCCACAGAACCAGGCAGGCCGAACCTACAATCACTAAACAAAACCAGCCCAATCAACACGCGGTAACTCATTCCTACATCCAGAAATACCTTGTTGCCAGCGCTTACATCCATCCCTACCATCCACGTCAACGGGCACAGCGGAGCTGTCCAACAAAACCCGAATTCAAGGAACCAGAATGACCCAGCGTATCCATCGCAGCATCGACACCCCACTCCGATCAGGCCTGAACCGGGATGAACTGTGGGAGGGCCATGACAAAGGCCTGATCAAATGCTGGGAAATCGGCCGCCAACGCGCCGCCCGCTTCCCCGACCTCGCCCGACAATGCCTCACTGGTGAACTTCCGGTGCTAGGCTGGAAAGGAGGCGTCAGCCGCAGTCTGAAAAAACTCGAAAAATACGGATCCCTCAAATACCTCGCCCAATGGCAGGGGTTGCGCGGGGAAGATCTGGATATTGATTTGAGCGCAGAACGGGCGTTGACCTGTTCCAGAACCAAAATGGTCGTGACGTTTACGCCGGACCGGTCGAAGTATTTCAATCAGGTGGCGGACGTGGAGGCTTAAGGAGAAGGACGCATGGTGGACCTGCATCAGGAATTTCAAAACAGCGGTTTCTTCCACGAAGCACGGATTGATCGACGCTCGGCTGACGCACTGGTGGGAATCGCCGCCGGGCTCGCTGCCGACGGTACGATCAACCAGCAGGAAGCCGAGTTTCTAAAGACCTGGATCGAAACCCATTTAAGCCATCTCGGCGATCCGGTGGTGAATATCCTCTACAAACGCCTCGCCGGCATGCTGAGCGACGGCGTGCTTGATGCCGAGGAGTCTGGCGAGTTGTTGGAGATGCTTCACCAGTTTGCAGGCCTGCCGATTGGTTCTGCCCAAACGTTCACTGCGCCGACCAGTCTTCCTCTCGACAACCCGGCGCCCTCTTTAAGTTGGTCTGACCGAGTGTTCCTGTTTACCGGGATCATGGCTTACGGTCCGCGCAAGGATTGCGAATCACTGATTATTGAACGTGGCGGGCTTATCGGCGGATCCGTCAGCAAGAAGATCCACTATTTAGTGGTAGGCAGCATCGGCAATGATCAATGGCTGCATAGCACCTACGGGACCAAGATCAAAAGAGCCGTCGAACTGAGAGAAAGTGGTGTGCCGATAGCGATCATCAGTGAAGAATATTGGCAAAAGGTGCTGTTCGGATAACCCATTACAGCCTCTATGGAGTGTCCAATGAACAAGGACGTGCAGATCCAATTCACCAAAACTCCAAGTTTGATTCTCGCCTACGAAGCACACGGCCCCACCACCGGCGACCCGGTCATCCTGCTCCACGGTTTCCCCTACTCCCCCCGTGCCTACGACGAAATCGCCCCGGCCCTCGCCGCAAAGGGCTACCGCGTTATCGTCCCGTACCTACGCGGCTATGGCCCGACCCGGTTCAACAACCCCGACACCCTGCGCTCCGGCCAGCAAGCCGCCCTCGCCCAGGATCTTCTGGACCTGATGGACGCCCTCGCCATCAAACAAGCCGCTCTATGCGGTTATGACTGGGGCGGTCGTGCGGCGTGCATTGTTGCGGCGCTATGGCCGGAGCGGGTGCGCTGTCTGGTGACCGGGGATGGTTACAATCTTCAGAACATTCCTCACTCTACCCAGCCTCTGGATCCGGAGACTGAACATCGTCTCTGGTATCAGTACTACTTCCACACCCCACGCGGTGTTGAAGGCTTGACCCAAAACCGCCGGGCACTGTGCGAACTGCTCTGGACATTGTGGTCGCCGACCTGGGCCAACAATGCCGAACGTTATCCCTTGAGCGCGCCAGCCTTCGATAATCCGGATTTCGTCGAGGTGGTGATTCACTCGTACCGGCACCGGTTCATGTATGCGCCTGGCGATCCGGCGCTGGAGTGGATGGAAGAAGCGTTGACCCAGCAACCGGCAATCAGCGTGCCGACGATTTCCCTGTGCGGCGCTGATGACGGTGTCGGCCCCGCGTCTGAAATCGATGAAGACGCCGAGCATTTTACCGGCCCTTATGAACGCCGAGTATTGGCGGGCGTCGGGCATAACATTCCCGAGGAAGCGCCCGAAGCGACCCTCAAGGCATTACTGGATCTGCTGGAGGGCTGACGGAAAAGCGCTCGCGGTAGGCTTGCGGCGTTACGCCCATGGCTCGCAGAAAACTGCGGCGCAGGGTCTCTTCACTGCCAAACCCGCATTGCACCGCGACCCGTTTGATCGGCACACCGGTGTCGCTGAGCAGCCGTCGCGCGGTCTCGACCCGAATCAGTTCAATGGCCCGCGCCGGGGTCTGGCCGGTGTCGGCGCGGTAGTGACGAACGAAGCTGCGCTCGCTCATGCCGGCCTGCAAGGCCAAGGTCGGGATGCCGAGGTCTTTGGTTAGATTTTCGCTGATCCAGGCATGAAGATCGTCGAAGCGGTTGCCTTCCTTTTGCAGGGACAGGGTCACGCTGAACTGCGACTGCCCCCCCGGACGCTTGAGAAACACCACCAGTTGGCGGGCGACGTCCAGAGCCATGGTTCGGCCAAGATCTTCCTCGACCATCGCCAAGGCGAGGTCAATGCCCGCGGTGACCCCGGCCGAGGTCCAGACCGGGCCGTCATTGATGAAGATCGGGTTGGGTTCGACCTGTAGCTTGGGATGCTGCTGCGCCAATTGCTCGCAACGGGTCCAGTGCGTGACCACCCGCCTGCCATCGAGCCAACCGCTGGCCGCCAGCAAAAACGCCCCGGTACACACCGACGCCACCCGCCGACAACCCGTCGCATGCTCACGCACCCAGGCCACCAGTGACTCATCTTTCGCCGCCGCGTAAACGCCCCAGCCACCAGCAATGATCAAGGTGTCGCTGCCCCGATCCGGCAACGGCTCAGCCAACAGCGCCAACCCCGCCGACGACATCACCGCCCCACCACCGCTGGCAATCACCGACGGCGCGTAGGGCGACGGCAAACCTTGCTGGCGGGCAATGTCGTTGGCCGAGGCAAACACCTGCAACGGCCCGGTGACGTCGAGCACTTGCACGTTGGCAAAGGCCAGCACGTGAATGGTTTTCGGGTTGTTCGGCATATTTGGCGTAATTCGTGGGGTTATTGGCGTATGCGCCAGATCCTACGAGCCTACAGTGAAGCCGTCTACCCCAATCAGGAGAAAAAAAGCCATGACGTTGCAGATCGGTTTTCTGTTGTTTCCACAGCTTCAACAACTGGACCTGACCGGCCCTTATGACGTGCTGGCCTCGCTGCCGGACGTGAAGGTGCACCTGATCTGGAAGGACCTGATGCCAGTCACCGCGAGTACCGGGCTGGTGTTGAAACCGACCGCCACCTTCGACGATTGCCCGCCGCTGGATGTGATCTGCATTCCTGGCGGCGGCGGCGTCGGGCCGTTGATGGAGGATGACGAAACCCTGGCTTTCATCAAGGCCCAGGCCGCCAACGCGCGGTATGTCACCTCCGTCTGCACCGGTGCGCTGGTGCTTGGCGCGGCGGGGTTGCTCAAGGGCAAGCGCGCTACCACTCACTGGGCGTATCACGAATTGCTTGGGCTGTTGGGAGCGATTCCGGTGAACGATCGAGTGGTGCGCGACGGCAATCTGCTGACCGGCGGCGGGATCACCGCGGGGATCGATTTTGCCCTGACCCTGGCGGCTGAATTGTTCGATAAGGACACCGCGCAACTGGTGCAGTTGCAGCTGGAATACGCCCCGGCGCCACCGTTTGCTTCGGGCAGTCCCGAGACAGCGCCGGTCAGCGTGCTGGAAGAAGCCCGCAAACGCGCTGCCGCGTCGTTGAAACTGCGCTCGGAAATCACCGAACGTGCAGCGGCGAAACTCGCCCGCCAGTGAAAGAAACGGCTGCGGGTGCTATCGCCCCCGCAGCCAGTCACTCAGGTCGACCATTGGGCACAAACAGCTCGAACGAGTCATCACCATAAGCCCGCTCCACTTTAGCGATCACCACTTGATAACCCGCGTACCACTTGCGGTACTGACGCTTGGCCTCCAGGTGCCTGGGATGGCTGGCGAATTCCCGTATAGAGGTTTCGTCCTGCCAGTAGTAACTGGCGTTGACTAACTCGCCATCGGCCGAGCACCAGGATTGGGTGCCGACAAACCCTTCGATGCTGATCGCGACTTCGTCGATCAACGCGCTCAACCGGTTGAACTCCTCGTCCCGTTGCCCGGGTTTGTAGATAAACGATGCGATGTACATGCAGAGGTTCCTTTTCAGCGAATGAGTCAGGCCGGACGAGTCATCAGGACTAGCCGGACGGCGAGCAACAGCAGTACTGCGGCCAGCCCCAATGACTGCCATTTGGCGAATGTCGAAGTACTGGAAACAAGCCGGCTGACCGTACTGCCGAAAACCCCGAGCAGGGTGTGAAACACGCCACTGACCAGGGTCAGCACCATGCCCAGTAGCACCAGCTGTACGGCAATCGAGCCCCGCTGCGCGTTAACGAATTGCGGCAGGAACACCATGAAAAACAGTAAAGCCTTGGGGTTCAGCAGGCTGTTGAGCATCGCCCGGATCAGCAGGGTCTTGAGCGGCACCTGCGCCACATCCGACGTGCCGCTGGCCGATGTTTTTTGCAATGCCTTGAACGCCAGCCACAGCAGGTACAGGCCCCCGGCATAACGGATCAGGTCGAAGGCCGGCGGCCAGCTGGCAACCAGTGCCGTAACACCCATCGCAGTCAGCGCCGTCAGGATCAGATCGGCCAGGCCAATGCCCAATCCTGACGCCACACCACCGCGCCAGCCATAACTGGCGCCATGGCTGATCACGAAGGCCATGTTCGGTCCGGGTGACAGCAGCAACAACATCACCGCGCCGACGAAAAACAATAAGTTCGCAGGGTCAATCACAGCGAAGTCTCCGTCCTGGAAAGCCTGTAGATTAGAACGCCAATCTGATACAAACAAAAAATTGATCCAGATACAAAGAGCACTCACCCATGACCCGTATTCGCTACAAACGCCTGGTGGATCAGTTCGCCGGGAAGATTCGCAGCGGTGAACTGCCACCCGCCACACAGTTGCCGCCCATTCGTGCGTTGATGCAGAGCGAGCGGATTGCCCTGGCCACTGCATTGCGGGTCTATCACGAGCTGGAGGCGATTGGCCTGGTGGTCGGCGAAACCGGCCGTGGCACCTTTGTACGCGACACGTCCTTGCCACGCGGACTGGGGCTGGAACAGCAACCACTGGGCGTCGGCATGGTGGACCTGACCTTCAATTACCCGTCGGTACCCGGTCAGGACGAGTTATTGCGCGAGGGTTTGCGAGCGATTGCCGCCTCCGGCGATATCGATGCGCTATTGCATTCCGCGCCTCAGGGCAGACGCGCACATGAACGGCAGACGGCGGCCCGGCATTTACGCAATCGGGACATTCGGGTGGGGGGCGATCAGGTGCTGATCGTCAACGGCGCCCAGCAAGGTCTTGCCGTGACGCTGATGGCACTGCTCAAACCGGGAGATATTCTGGCCCTCGACGCCCTCACCTACCCTGGCCTGAAAACCCTGGCCCAGGCCCATCGGCTGGACCTCGAAGCCCTGCCGCAAATCGCCGGGCACACCGATCTCGACGCCCTGGAAGCGCTGTGCAAACGGCGCCCCGTGCGGGCGCTCTACAGCATGCCAACGATGCACAATCCGTTGGGGACGGTGATGTCCATCGCCGACCGTGAACGCCTGGTGCAATTGGCCGAACGCTACGACTTTCTGATCATCGAAGACGGCGCCTATGCCTTCCTCGCCGAACCGGCACCCAAACCGCTGTTTACCTTGGCCCCGCAGCGCACGCTGTATATCAGTGGTCTGTCGAAAAGCGTTGCCTCGGGCCTGCGCATTGGTTTCATCGTTGCACCGAAAGCGATGATGCCGGTGCTGGAACAAGCCATCCGCGTGTCGACATGGAGCACCCCGTCGCTGACCGTTGCACTGGCCTGCCACTGGATCGATAGCGGCGAAGTCGACAACCTCGAAGAGCAAAAGCGCCTGGACGCCCGGCAACGACAAGATCTGGCTCAGCAAATCCTGAAAAATTGCGAGCTGGTGGCGCATCCCGGTTCCTACTACCTTTGGCTCAGATTGCCCGAAGGATTACGGGCCGAAACGGTTGTTGCCGAGTTGGAACGTAAAGGCGTCCAGGTGACCAGCGCCGAACCCTTTGCCACGACCACTCATGTGCCTCCTGCACTGCGGGTGGCCATGGGATCGATCAGCCTCGACGTGTTGAAGCGCGCCCTGGAGACACTGTGTGAAGTCGTGGACATCTGACAGACTTTTCTGACGCCCATAAAAAAACCCGCCTAAGCGGGTTTCTCAAGACCATTGCGACATCCTGTCGGCAGCCATCCTGGCGTATGGTCGATCATCCGTGATCCTGAGCACGTCCTGTGCTTCAGTTGATGGACCCAGATTAAACGCATCGGCGAAGCTTAAAAAGACGACATACCACTGGCTACGTGTAAGCCATTGACCATTCAATGCAGGTTGCAGTTTTCTAAAGACGAAAAAAAACCCGCCGAAGCGGGTTTTTCCCAAGACCATATCGACTCCCTGTCGGCAGCGATCCTTGCTATGGTCGATCATCCGTGACCCTGGAGCACTTCCTGTGCTTCAGTTGATGGAGCTAGATTACCCTTCGGATCCAATCCGAAATAGACGACATAGCTACTACCGCGTGTAAGACATTCGCTATAACCGCCCCTCCGAAAACCCTTAGATCGATCAGCCATCATGCGCTGAAGCCACGAGTTTCATGGCCTGCAGCCATCAGCCGCCATGACGCTCGTGGTCCTTGGTGTCTACCAGAAATTTTTCGATATTGCTCATTTGTTCATCCCAACCCCGGCTGTCCATGCGGAACGCCTTGAGCCTGCGCGATTGAGGGATGTGATCAAAACCGGACTCGACGACCGTCAACAACGTGCCTTCGTCCATATCCTGGAGTTCGAACTTCACCAGCGTGGTGGGCTCCTGGGAGTAATCGGTTTCCGGCTCCACCGCATACGGGTGCCAGCGAAATGAAAACACCCGCTCCGGCTCGACCCGCTCCACCAGTACATTCCACAACAAGTGCTCATAACCAGGATAAGTAATCTGCCCCTGGGTCCACTCGCCGGCGACAAAGCGCTTACCTTCGAGTGCCACGCCGAACCATTGCCCAAAGGCTTCGGCATTGGCCAGCACGCGCCAGACCTGCGAGCGCGGCACCTTGAGCAGGATTTTCCTTTCGATGCGATCTGATGCTGGGTTCATAAGTCACCTCCTGTATTGAACAGTAGGCCCGTAAAGACCATAAGACCAACCTAAAAGTTGTATCAAATGGGTGCCGCAATCACCCGTACCTGAAATATTCGGCCTTAGTTCTGGCCATAAGTTCTGGTTTGGAGGGGGAGTCAGCGGGCTGAAACTGCTAACGTTTGCAGCGACGTGCCCCCTTACAAGGAAGATTCATGCAGCCTTCACTCACGGAACGTTATCGTGCAACCAGGGAAACCCCATGAATAATCTGCATGGCAGCTGCTTGTGCAAAGCCATTGAATACGAACTTGATGGCCTCGATATGCCCATCAGTCACTGCCACTGCCACACCTGTCGCAAGGCACATGCAGCAGCATTCGCCTCTACGGCCGGGGTCATGCGTGAGCATTTTCGCTGGATAAAAGGACAGGACCGGCTAAGCACCTATGAGTCGTCGCCGGGCAAGCTTCGGCATTTCTGTTCGATCTGCGGATCGCATCTGATGGCGGAGCGCTTGGCCCAACCCCATGTAATCGTTCGCGTGGCGACTCTCGACGATGATCCGAAAATGACACCTCAGGCTCACATCTGGACGTCCCATGACGTGCCCTGGCTTGAATATGAATCGAATGAGAAATGTCCTGAATGGCAGACATAGTTTCCGGACACGCCACAAGTGCAGCATCAGGCTGCTGATTTGTTGACTGGCGGCGCCCCGCTACACTGCCCCCCAACTTTCCATCACCACTACGAGCCCACCATGCCCCCACGTTTTCTCCTTGCGTTGACGCCGCTGCTGTTCACCACCGTGGCGCATGCCATCGACTGCGACAACGCCACTGACCAGTCGACGATGAATCAATGCGCGGCGCAGCAGAACAAGGCCGCCGACAAGGAGCTGAATGCGCTTTACCAGCAGATCACCACACGGCTGAAGGACGACCCCGACGCGAAAAAGCTGTTGGTCGGTGCGCAGCGCTCATGGATTGCGTTTCGCGATGCCGAGTGCAAATTCTCGGCGTCCGGGGTGGCGGGTGGCAGTGTGTATCCGCTGATCTACAGCAACTGCACCACCGAGCTGACCAAGGCGCGAGTCGATGCGTTCAAGACTTACTTGAAGTGCCAGGAAGGGGATTTGAGTTGTCCGGTACCTGAGGCTTGATGCTGCGGTGTGCTTGAGGGCCTCTTCGCGGGCAAGCCTCGCACCTGCAAGGGGCTTGGCGGTACACAAATTGTGTGTTCTCCAAAAATCCACCCGACAACTTGATGTTGCCGATCTGCTTCAGGCTATAGAGTGTTCGGCGGTGGCCGAGTCTTCCTTCTCGGCTTCGGGAGACACGCCGCACCACCAACGTGGTGCGGCGTGACGCAGGCTCAACGGTAAAACGGCGCGTGAATGCCTTTATGAGCCTCGATTTCTTGCCGCATATCAGCCACCAGTGATGCGATCGCGTGGGGGCTATCCAGTGTCCATACCGGAACATGGGTGGCCACCAAATCCACTTTCCCGGTCATGCAATCGCAGACCCGAATTGTCAGGGACTGGTCCGCCTCCATGCTGCAAGTGCACACAGCCGGCAAAAAACTATGTTCAATGATGTTTTGAATTTCCAGGGTTGAAAGGAACATCGCTACCTCCATTACGCCAGGTGTATGGCCGGGCAAATGCTCCCTCATTCACCCATTAGCCGGAAAATTCTAATCCTCAATAACGGGTGTCTCAAGACCGTAACAGGTTGCTCATCGTCTCGTTGGTGATCCTTAGACGTGAGGATCTCCCGACGCTTTGCCCGGCACGGCGTATTGCGGCTTCAGGTGGCCGTACTGATCGAGCAGCCAGGCGTCCATGATCTGCCGCACCACGGGACCGGCGACGCGACCACCAGCCTCGCCGTTCTCGATCATCACCGAAATGACAATCTTCGGATGTTCGGCCGGGGCGAAACCGACGAACAAGGCGTTGTCACGGTTGCGCTCCAGGGTTTTAGCCCGGTTGTAGCGTTCACCCTGCTTGATTGCCACCACTTGCGCGGTGCCACTTTTGCCGGCGATGCGGTACTGAGCCCCCGCCGCTGCCGCTCGAGCAATCCCGCGAGCATCGTGCATCACCATCTGCATGCCGTGGTTGACCTGCTCCCAGTCACGCGGGTCTTTCAATAGGATGTTTGGCATTGGATGCTCATCCACTGGTGCAACACCGTCCACGGTCTTGGCCAGGTGCGGCCGGTTCCAGACACCTTTGTTGGCGATCAGTGCAGTCGCCTGGGCCAGCTGCAGCGGCGTGACCTGCATGTAACCCTGGCCGATGCCGAGGATCACGGTCTCACCCGGGAACCATGCCTGACGGCGCGTGGCACGCTTCCAGGCTTGCGATGGCATCAAACCGGCAGACTCTTCGAACATGTCCAGCGAGACTTTCTCGCCGAGACCGAACATGGCCATGTAGTCATGCAGGCGATCGATACCCAGCTTGTGGGCCAGGTCGTAGAAGTAAGTATCGTTGGAGCGCATGATCGCCGCGTCCATGTCCACCCAGCCATCGCCACTGTGGTTCCAGTTACGGTATTTATGATCGAAATCCGGTAGTTGGTAATAACCCGGATCGAAGACGCGGGTCTGCGCAGTGACCACCCCGGCGTCGAGGCCGGCAATAGCCACTTCCGGCTTGATGGTCGAGCCCGGCGCGTAGAGCCCACGCAGTACACGATTGAACAGCGGCCGGTCGATGGAATCGTGTAGCGCCGCGTATTCCTTGAAGCTGATGCCGGTCACGAACAGGTTCGGGTCGAAGCTTGGCTTGCTGACCATCGCGAGCACTTCGCCCGTCGACGGATCGAGTGCGACAACCGAACCGCGACGATCACCCAAGGCTTCCTCGGCAGCTTCCTGAAGTTTGACGTCGAGGCTCAGAACGATGTTTTTGCCGGGGATCGGATCGGTGTGTTTGAGCACTCGCAGCACGCGGCCCTGAGCGTTGGTTTCGACTTCTTCATAACCCACATGGCCGTGCAACTCGGGCTCGTAGAATTTCTCGATGCCGGTCTTGCCGATGGTTTGGGTGCCACGGTATTCCACCGTATCCAGGGCTTTGGATTCGTTCTCGTTGATTCGGCCGACGTAGCCGATCGAGTGTGCGAAGTGTGCGCCCATCGGGTAGTGGCGAACGAACTGTGGCTCTACGTCGATCCCTGGCAGACGGAACTCGTTGACCGCCAGCACGGCGATCTGTTCTTCACTGAGTTCGTAGAACAAGGTGACGGGCACGAAGGGGTGTCGAGCCTGCTTCATTGCCTTGTCGAACAGTGTGCGGTCTTCATCTGGCAGGTGCAGGAGGTTGACCACCTCATCCAGCTCTTCTTTGACGTCGGAGGCGCGTTCGCGGGTGATGGTCAGGTTGAAACTGGGCCGGTTGTCCGCCAGAAGCACGCCGTTGCGGTCGTAGATCAGCCCGCGGGTAGGAGCGATCGGCAATACGTGTACACGGTTGTTTTCGGAGATCGTCGAGTGGTAGTCGTACTCGACCACTTGCAGAACATACAGCCGCACCACCAGCGCGCAGGTGATAGCAACGACGAACAAGGCGCAGGCCATCAGTCTTTTATTGACCAGGCGCGTCTCTTTTTCGTGGTCCTTGATTGGTATCGGTTCAGGCATTTCTGCAGCAGCTCTTTGACTGTAGAGGAGGTGCCGATTCGTAGGCTTGAAATCAGCCCGTGCAAAAGGGCTGCACCATTCCAAAAACGGCATGGATACTTTAGCGCCCGTTCTCCCGAAACTTCATGAACAATGCAGCTTTACCCAAAATAGCCAGCACGGCACTTTCCTGCGGGCAAAACAAAACCCCTACCTGCATACGCAGATAGGGGTTTCGGAATTTAATCTTGACGATGACCTACTCTCACATGGGGAAAC
>NZ_JBNNVP010000048.1:0-45169 GCF_050280605.1 Pseudomonas sp. NPDC089918
GCTTCAAGTTCTTCCACGTGGCACCGTTGGCCGGTTTCAAGTCCCCTAGGGGACGCCATTTGCGGGAATAGCTCAGTTGGTAGAGCACGACCTTGCCAAGGTCGGGGTCGCGAGTTCGAGTCTCGTTTCCCGCTCCAAATTCAAAAAAACGCCGCTCATTGAGCGGCGTTTTTTTATGCGCGTTATTTGTCATGTTCATTGATTGGAATAAAAACCTTCGGGTAATGCCAGTCAGTTAAGGCGCTGAACCTGTGGGAGCGGGCTTGCTCGCGAAGACGGCGGCACAGTCAACATTGATATCGCCTGACACACCGCCTTCGCGAGCAAGCCCGCTCCCACATGAATTGCGCTTAACTGGTATTACACTCTCAATTTCCGAGGCTTTGCACCAGGCTTTCGAGCGCTTGCGTGGTTGTATCCTCCAGCGCCGGTTGTGCTGCTACCGCTCTGAGTTGGCAGGTCAAACGGTATTCACTGGGCGTGCAGTTGACGAACTGCTTGAAGGCGCGAGCGAAGTACGACGGATCCTTGAAGCCGGCCTCATAGCCGATGCTGGTAATAGGCATCTGGCTATTGTCGAGCAGTTGTTTGGCGAAGCTCATGCGCTTGTCCAGGATGTAATCGGTGAAGCCAACGCCATTGGCTTCCTTGAACAGGCGGCTGAAGCGAAAGGTCGTCATGCCGCAGCGCTTCGCCAAATCCCTCTGATCGATGCTGTCCCGAAAGTGCTGATCGATGTACAGCATGATGTTGCTCAGCGCCTGGTGTTTTTGGTGTCCCGCGGTCAACCGGATGCTGTCCGGCAGGGTCGGGGCGTGATCGATAAGTGATGTCTGGCGCTGGCCGTTGGCATTTCGGCGCAACTCGCACAGCTGCACCACTGCTGTCAGATAGCGCTTCCTCTCGGTGGCCGAGAGCGGGAGCACCATGTATTCCCAGACACTGGAGCGCATGGCCCAGACAGCCAGTTCTTCCGAGTGCTGCACGGTGAACATGGTGATCGGGATGGTGGGGGTGGTGCGTTTGATCTCCAGCAACAGCCTCAAGCCCGGCGTGTCGGGGCGATCAAAATGGATGCAGATCATGTCCGCCTGTTCCCCGTGGGGCAACACGGAGTTTTTCGCCAATTTGCAGTCGCAGGCGCTCTCGAACTGCGCGATGAGTTCCTTGGTGGAGCGATCGTGGGTCTGATCGAACCACAGTAGCGATGGCCTTTTGGTCAAATTGGACGTCATGTCTCTACTCTGCGGTTCTTCGTGCCGTTCTCGGTGAGTAGTATTGCTAACGTGCTATCACTTTGCAGAATAAATACTGATAAGAAAGGCGAAAGTTAGTTCTATTCGCTCTATGTGTTGTCTGAAGTCGGTCTAGGGCAACTGTTTGTTGACGTGGCTTGGCAACACCCGGTATCAACCGCTTGTCGCTTGTGAATCAATGGCAATCGCCTTTGCCTGCCACCCCTCGTTTTTCCCCTCTTAATACTTCTTCAAGAGCCAATGACCCGTATTTGGCTCACCCGCAAAAAAGTCCTAGTGATGTGCAAAATCTTCCTAACGCCCATGCCTTGCCCCTGACTAGTGTTGCATCCAGGCAGAGCAGAACGCACTGCCTCCGGAAAAAACAACATTCGAGTGAGGTGGGCAAAATGATCATGCAAACAATCAAGGCTTCGGTAGTGAAGTTCGTCAAAGACGAAGATGGTCTGACCATTGTGGAGTATGCGGTAGCGGGAGGGTTGATTACGGCAGCTGTTGCCCTCGCATTCACCGATCTCGGAACGGCCGTACATACCCAAATCACGGCCTTGTGCACCGCCGTTGGTGCTGGTGGTAATTGCTCGTAACAATAATTTCCGATAGGGAGATGCTGCAATGTCCATGGAGCAGCTGGTGGCAACTGGTGTGCTAATAGGGCTGCTGGGCATAGCGGTGGTGAGCGATATCCGTCGCCACCGCATTCCCAACCTGCTGATCCTGGTGGGTCTGGCCTTGGGATTAGCCGGTCAGACTTATTCAGGTGGAATAAGCGGATTGGGTGACGGGCTGTTGGGCATCCTGATCTGTTTTGCTCTGTTTCTGCCCATGTATGCCGTGGGTGGCATGGCCGCCGGCGACGTCAAGTTAATGGCCATGGTTGGCAGCTTCCTACCGGTTCATTACGCAGTGTGGGCCGCGCTATACAGTCTGGTATTCGGCGGCCTGTGCGGTTTTCTGATTGTGCTGGTGCACGGTCAGATGTTGCAAACCCTGGGGCGTTATTGGCTGATTCTGAAGGCTCGGGCCTACTTGGCGCCGAGTGCGGACGAGGCTGCCGGCAAGCCCTTTCCTTACGCTGTTGCAATCTTGCTCGGCACTCTGGGCAGCATCTACTGGCAACTCGTTGCCAGTGGGTTGGGAGATTAGTCATGCACGTCATGGTTGATACTAATGCCTTCCCCAATGAGCGGGAAGCGGTGCAACGACTGGCGCCTCAGCCATGCACCATCCGCGAAACCGGTCTGACCGACAGTTTTCTCGGTGAGCTGGTGTGCAAACATTTGCATGATGCCGGCGTGCTGGACATGTCGCGGCTGGTGGAGCGCCTGGCTCTGACCGGTGCTGTACTGGAAGAAGTCCTGGCGTTTCTGCGCAAGGATGGCCGTGTCGAAGTGCTGGGCCAGATGGGGCCGCAATCGACGGGTGGGCAGATGCTGCGCTATGGCCTGACCGAACGGGGTCGCAGTGCCGCCCGAGATGCCCTGTCACGTAGCGGCTATATCGGTGCGGCACCTTTCCCGGTGAGTACTTACCGTTCACTGATCAAAATCCAGACCATTCACCATGGTCGCATCAACGCCGACGATATGCACAGGGCCCTCGCGGGCGTAGTGCTCACGGAGGGGATGCTCGATCAGTTGGGTGTGGCGCTGAACTCTGGGCGCGCGATCATGATTTATGGTCCCGCGGGTACCGGCAAGACGTATGTCAGCAGTCGGCTGATTCGTTTGTTCGCTGAAGCGATCTGGGTGCCTCATGCCATCGTCATCAACGAGTCGGTGATCGAGATTTATGACCCGCAGGTGCATCAGCGCCTGGATGACAACAGTCAATCGAACAATCTGATGCTCAACGAAGGGATCGACCGTCGTCTGCTGTGCTGCAAACGCCCGATTGTCATTACGGGCGGCGAGCTGAGCATGGAACAGCTGGACGTTCGCTATGACCCCTACACTCGTCAATACCAGGCCGCCTTGCAGCTCAAGGCCAGTAACGGCCTGTTCATCATTGACGACATGGGACGCCAGCGCATGGCTCCGGCCGAGCTGTTGAATCGCTGGATCGTACCCATGGAAGAGAAGCGCGACTTCCTCAATCTGGGCGGCGGTCGGCATTGCGAGCTGCCGTTCGATTTGATTCTGGTGTTTTCCACCAACCTCAATCCCCTGGAGCTGGCCGATGAGGCCTTCCTGCGCCGGATTGGCTACAAGCTGCAGTTCGGTTACCTGAAGCCTGAGGAGTACGAAAAGATCTGGCGTCAGGAAAGCGAGCGTCTGGGCATTCCTTTTGACCCGCTGCTGCTGCGTTATGTATTGCAAAGGCTTTATGCAAGTGAAGGCATGCCCCTGGTGCCTTGCCATCCCCGCGATCTCCTGAATATGGCCCTCGACCGTCAGCGTTACCTGGGCGGTTCCGGAGCCCTGTCGCCGCAGGAGCTGGAATGGGCCTGGCACAACTATTTCGTCCAGCTCGACTTTCTTTGAAGCGGAGATACTGACATGAGCTCTCGTACTGTTTCCCTGATAGGCATTTCCCTGGTCATGGGCCTTGGGGCTGCATGGATGGCCGATTCCTGGCTGAGCGCACGGCTCAATGCCACGCCGGATGATCACCTTCGAAGTGTGGTGGTCGCCACGGTAGAGATTCCCTTCGGGCAGATGGTCGAGGCTCAGCAGGTCACGACCATGCGCATGCCCATGGACACGATCCCGGACGATGCCTTCGACTCCACCGACAAGGCAGTAGGCAAGATCGCAACGTTCGACATCCTGAAGGGCGACATCATGCGTGGCGCGCGTCTGAGTGAGCATTTGGGCGGCAGTACCCTGGCCTCGCTGATTGCGACAGACAAACGTGCAATATCGGTCCGCGTGGACGACGTGGTCGGTGTGGGCGGGTTCCTGTTACCGGGTAACCGGGTCGATGTACTGGCAACCAAGCGCACTGATGGCACCGGCAACAACGCCATGTCCAAGACCATCCTCGAGAACTTGCGGGTGTTGGCGGTGGACCAGACGGCAGGTACCGACAAGACCCAACCAGTGGTGGTGCGTGCAGTGACGCTGGAGATGTCGGCTGCCGAGGCAGAAACCCTGGTCACGGCGCAGACGGAAGGCAAGTTGCAACTGGCTTTGCGCAACCCGCTGAACCTCGAGAAAAAGACCGCAGTCATCGCACCTGCCGCTCCGCCGGTCATGGCAGTGGCCACCGCCACGGTGCCAAAACGCGTGGTACACCGCAGCAGCGGCGAGGGTGGCGGTGCCATCACCATTATCCGTGGGATCGAAACCAAAGTAGTTAACATTCGCTGACAGAGCGCAACCGGGCACCATGGTTTTGGCGGAGCCGATCCGGATCAGCATCGGCAAATGAGGACGAGATGATGAATCCCCATATTCAACGGCCGTTCACTGCGACGCCAAGGCGCCAGAGAGGGGCTGTGAGCATATTGATGGCGATCACGTTGGCAGCGATGCTCATGATGGCGGCGTTGACTCTGGACGGCGGACACATGTTGCTGAACAAGACGCGCCTACAGAATGCGGTGGACGCCGCCGCCCTGAGTGGTGCCAAAACCCTGAGTCAGGTGGCAGGGGGGGGCAACACTGCCAGCGCGACGCAGACTGCCGCGCTCAATACGCTGACGCAAAATGCCAATGCCACGGGTAACGACGAATTGGCAACGGCCATCGCCGGCAACGTAGGTGGATTCGCTGTTGTGGAACTGGCTAGTAGCGTCTATGGCCCGTTCTCCTACCCAGGGCCGACGGATGCAAAATACGTTCGGGTATCTGTACCGAGCTATAACCTGACGGGATTTTTCTGGAACTTCGCCCAGTCATTTGGCGGCCTGGAGACCAAAGCTGTGGCGGCAATCGCCACCGCTGGACCCAGCCCTACCAGCCCGTGTGATCTCGCCCCGTTGATGATCTGTGGCGACGCGACCCAATACGACCCTGACGCCGGCATGTTCTGGGGTTTCCAGTTTGGTGATTTGCAAGTATTGAAGTCGGCTGCCGGCAATTCGTCCCCCATTGGCCCAGGCAACTTCCAGTTGCTCGATTTCGGCTCGGGCGGCAGCACGGTCAGGGACGACCTGGCTGGAGGCGGCTCGGTCTGTCGCAACGTGGGGCAAAATGTCCAAACCGCGCCTGGCAACAAGGTCGGCCCTGCGTCTCAAGGCCTGAATACACGCTTTGGCATCTACAACGGTCCGGTCAGCGCTTCGAACTACCCGCCAGATCTGGTGACCGCGTCCAGCAACCCTCAGATTACTTACAACGATTCAGTTACCCCGGCACAAGCGCAATACAAAGGGCAGCCTGTCACATCGAGCGATGGCAATCTTACGGCGGGTGGCGAGGCGATAATGGATTACAACGACTGGCGTGCCAGCGTGGCCGCATGCGTGGCAGGGACCGGCAGTGGCTGTGAGAGCAATGGGGTGTTCGAGCGCCGGATGCTGAAAATCGTGGTGGGTGAATGCACCGGGAAACAGGGCGGTTCAACCTCGATCCCTGTCCTGGGTTTTGGCTGTTATTTCGTGGTGCAGCCCATGAACGGGGGCGGCACCGAAGCGCAGATCTTCGGACAGTTTGTGAAAGAGTGCGAAGGTGACAATGTGTCCGGTCCTGACCCGTCGAACGATTCCGGCCCGCAGATCATCCAGCTCTACAAAACCTATCTCAACGGCAGCGGCACTCCGAGCACTGACTCGTAGGGGGCGTCATGAGACTTCAAACGTTTAAACAACCGCAGAGCCAGCAAGGCGTGGCAATGGTGGAGTTCACCCTGGTCTTGCCATTTTTGCTCCTGCTGTTGCTGACCCTCGGCGAGTTCGGCCGCATGCTCTACCAGTACAACGTACTGCTGCAAGCCAGCCGCGATGCCGACCGTTTCGTCGCCAGCCAGGCCTGGAACTCGACGCTTGGCGCTGTCGCTCTGAGCGATGCGCTGAAGGCCCAGACGAGAAATGTCGCGGTCTATGGCGTGCCTGCAAATACCGGGACCGCTGTGGTGTCAGGATTGACGACTGCCAACGTGGATGTCGTCACGGTGGGCACTGACCATGTACGGGTCACCATCACTTATACGTTCTGCCCGGTGATTGGCGGTGGCAGTTGTGCCGGAACGATACCGGGGTTTTTTGGTAATCAGATTGCGCTGAGCATTCCGCTGGTCGCCACCACTGTCATGAGGGCACTGTGATGAATCGCAAACGCATGCGCGGTACCTATGTCGTGGAGTTCGCCATCATTGGCATGCTGGTGTTCACGCTGTTGTTCGCCGTGTTGGAAATGGGCCGCCTGTACTTCACGGTCAACGCGCTGGATGAAGCCGTACGGCGTGGTGCGCGCCTGGCGGCGGTGTGCAATATCAGCGATCCGATAGTGTTGCAGCGGGCGATCTTCAATGCCGCGGGCGATACAGGGACGAGCCAATTGATCACCGATCTGGCCACCACCCACCTGACGCTGACCTATCTGGATGTGAACGGTGCTTTGGTGGCCAACCCCGCTGACACGAGTGGAGTCAACGGTTTTCGTGCCATCCGCTATGTCCAGCTGAACCTGCAAAACTTCGTTTTCAATCTGTTCATTCCCGGGTTCGGCGTGCCCATTACCTTGCCCACATTCAGGGCAACGTTGCCACGCGAAAGCCTTGGGCGTCATTCCGATTCCGGGGAGATCACACCATGCTGAATACCAAGGAAACGCCGCTCTCCACCTCGACCGGCAAAACCGGGCTCCGGTTGCTGATCAGCAGTCGCGATGCCACCTCTTTGCGCGATCTGCAGAGTGTCTGCCAACGCATGCCCGGCCTGGAGGTGAGCACTCGCCTGGTGAGTAATGGACATGTCGACCCGCTCTACGGTCTGGACCGGATGCCCGATCTGTTGCTGTTGCGCGTCAGCCACCTGTGGCGCGAAGAGCTGGCGGCGCTGTTGCTGCACCCGGCTCATGAGCGTCCGCCGATGTTGGTCTGCGGTCTGCTGAGCGAACAGGAAGGCATGCGCCTGGCGATGCAGGCCGGCGCCCGGGACGTGCTGCCCGAGCCCATTGCCGAGACCGAACTGGTTGCCGCCTTGAATCGGCTGGTCATGGAAGTTCGGACTGGCAGTGGAACAGAAGGCAAATTGATCGCCGTGATGAGTGCCAAGGGCGGCTCTGGCGGAACCTTGCTCGCCTGCAACCTGGCCCAACAACTCAGCGCCAAGGGCGGCAGTACTCTGTTACTGGACATGGACCTGCAGTTTGGCAGCGTGACGCATTACCTGGATGTGGCGCAGACCCACAGCCATCTGGAGGTGTTGCATCAGATCGACGGCATGGACAGCGTCGCGTTACGCGGTTTTTGCAGTCACTTCAGCCCGACCTTGCATGTGCTGGGTGGCCGGGCCGGTGAGCTGTGCCTGCCGCAAGATGCCCAGCCCGAACAGCTTGATGCTCTATTGAAACTGGCCCGCGCCAGCTATGACTGGGTGGTGATTGACCTGCCGCGGCAAATCGACCACCTCACCGGCTCGGTGCTGGAACAGGTGGATCGGGTGTACGTGGTGGTGCAGCAGAGTGTCAGTCATCTGCGCGATGCCAGCTCCCTGGTGCGAATTCTTCGCGATGACCTGGGTGTGCGCGGCGATCAATTGCAGATCGTGGTCAACCGCTATGACAAGGCAGCCGCCATCAGCCTCAAAGACATCGGCGAGGCGCTGCGCTGCACCAATCTGTCGAAATTACCCAACGACTTCAACCTGGTCAGCCAGAGTCAGAACACTGGCGTGCCGTTGGGGCTGCATGCGCCGAGGGCAGCGATTACTACCGCTCTGCGCGACATGACCGAGGACCTGGTCGGTCAACAAGTAGCCGGGAACAAAGGCTTACTCAAACGCGCCTTCAACCGTTTTTTCGGGGGATGACCCATGATCAGCGACTTTCGTAACCGCTTGCGCAAACAGTCCGGTAAACCCGCCTCATCGTCGGCGACCGAGGACCTGCTGGACCCGGCAGAGGAAATAATGGCGTGGGAACGTGCGGCGCCGGACGTTCTTTACGAAACCAGAAGCCAGGTTACCCCGGTGGAAGCCGAGTGGCGGGAAAAGATCTACCAGCAGTTGCTCAAGGTCATGGACCTGTCCTTGCTGGACTCCCTTGAACAGGCCGAGGCCACGCGGCAGATTCGCGATATTTGCCAGCGCTTGCTCGATGAGCATTCGGCGCCGGTGAGTTCTGTCAGCCGCCAGTTGATCATCAAGCAAATCACTGACGAAGTGCTTGGCTTGGGTCCTTTGGAACCGTTGCTGGCCGATCACAGCGTGTCCGACATTCTGGTCAACGGCCATGCCTCGGTCTATGTCGAGCGCTTCGGCAAACTGCAACGGACCGATGTGCGCTTTCGCGATGATCAGCATTTGCTGAACATCATCGACCGCATCGTCTCCAGCCTGGGTCGTCGTATCGACGAGTCTTCACCGTTGGTGGATGCCCGGCTCAAGGACGGTTCGCGGGTGAACGCAATTATCCCGCCGCTGGCCATCGACGGCCCGAGCATGTCGATTCGCCGCTTTGCGGTGGACCTGCTCAATACCGACAGCCTAATCTCGGTGGGGACATTGACCCCGGCCATTGCCCTGTTGCTCAAGGCGATTGTCCGTGGACGCTTGAACGTGTTGATTTCCGGCGGTACCGGCAGCGGCAAGACCACCATGCTCAATGTGCTGTCCAGTTTCATTCCGCAAAACGAACGGATCGTCACCATCGAAGACTCGGCTGAACTGCAACTGCAGCAACCCCACGTAGTACGCCTGGAAACCCGGCCTTCGAATATCGAGGGGCGAGGCGAGGTGAGTCAGCGGGAGTTGGTACGCAACAGTCTGCGGATGCGCCCGGACCGCATTGTGATCGGCGAAGTGCGCGGCGCCGAGGCGCTGGACATGCTGACCGCGATGAACACCGGCCACGACGGCTCGTTGACCACCATCCACGCCAACACCGCGCGCGATGCGTTGGGACGAATCGAAAACATGGTGTCGATGACCGGGGCGACTTTCCCGATCAAGGCCATGCGGCAGCAGATCGCGTCAGCCATCGATGTGGTGATCCAGCTGGAACGTCAGGAGGACGGCAAGCGCCGCCTGGTCAGCGTGCAAGAGATCAACGGCATGGAGGGCGAGATCATCACCATGACCGAAATCTTCTCCTTTGCGCGTCAAGGCATGGGTGAAAACGGTGAGGTGCTCGGCGATTATCGCCCCAGCGGCATGATCCCGGCCTTCCGCGATGTGTTGGCCAAGCGCGGCATCGAGTTGCCGCTGACGATGTTCAGGCCTGAATGGATGGAGGCACGGCAGTCATGAGCCATATTCCTGGTGAATTCATTCTGATCTTCCTAGGCATGGTGTTTATCGCCGTGTTCCTCCTGTCCCAAGGCTTGGTGGTGCCGGTGTTCGGCGAGGCCGGCAAGATGCGCAAGCGCATCCGCGGTCGTCTGAATGTACTGGAGAAAGCCAATAATTTGCCCAACATGCAGACGGTGTTGAGGCAGAAGTACCTGACACGTTTGTCGCCTCTGGAGGCCAGGCTTGAGCAGCTGCCGTTTATGGGAACATTGACGCAAATGATTGAGCAGTCCGGGCACGAATACCGGGCCTATCGGGTATTACTGCTCGGTCTGGTGCTGGGCATCTGGGCGGGTATCTTGATCTGGATGGTCTCGTCAATCTGGTGGATGGCGTTGATGGCGAGCCTTGGGGTGTTCTGGTTACCTATGCTGAAAATTTCTCGTGACCGTGGCAAACGTTTCGCTGCGTTTGAGGAGGGCCTGCCTGATGCGCTGGATGCCATGTGCAGGGCCCTGCGAGCCGGGCATCCATTCAATGAAACCCTGCGCCTGGTAGCTGAGGAGCACAAGGGACCAGTGGCTCAAGAGTTCGGCCTGACCTTCGCCGACATCAACTATGGCAACGATGTACGTCGGGCCATGCTCGGCCTGTTGGAGAGGATGCCGAGCATGACGGTGATGATGCTGGTGACCTCGATCCTTATTCATCGCGAGACCGGCGGTAATCTGACCGAGGTGCTGGAGCGTTTGAGTTGTCTGATCCGAGGGCGCTTCCGTTTCCAGCGCAAGGTCAAAACCTTGTCGGCCGAAGGACGCATGTCAGCTTGGGTGCTGGTGGCCATTCCGTTCGTGTTGGCTGCGGTGATCCTGGTCACAACCCCCAGTTATATGCCTTTGCTGATCAATGATCCGCTTGGCCACAAGTTGATCATCGGGGCTTTCGGCGCCATGTTGCTCGGGATTCTCTGGATCCGCAAAGTCATCCGGATTCAGGTTTAAGCGGTATTCGTTTCGCGGAGGTGCAGGTCATGGACTATTTGCTCGGGTTGTTAAGTCGGGTGGTGGGTAATGCGGAGCTGGCGCGTATGTTGTTCGTCAGTGCTATGGGTTTAAGTGCAGTGCTCGCGGCCGTTACTGTGGTGTTGCTGGTGCTGGGGCTGCAGGATCCGGTGCAGCGTCGTCTGGCGCTGATCAAGCGCGGTCATTCAGGGAGTATCGCTGGGCAGGACGCGCCGGGGAATCTGCAATTATTGCTGGAGCGGGTCGGCCAACGCTTTGGCTCGACAGGGACGGCTCATACGTCCGCCACCCAAACCTTGTTGATGCACGCCGGTTACCGCTCACAGTCGGCGGTACAGATGTACTGGGCGGTGCGCTTGCTGTTGCCACTGATATCGGTTGGCATTGCTCTGCTGTTGTTGCCGATGTTCTCCAGGGTTTCTCTGAGTATGGGGTTGCTGCTGGTGTCAATGGCTGCTGCTGCCGGGTGGTTGCTGCCAGCGATTTATGTCGAAAAGCGCAAGCAGGCTAGACAGGGCAGACTGCGTGCGGCCTTTCCGGACGCCCTAGACCTTATGGTGGTCTGTGTGGAGTCGGGTCTGGCATTGCCGCAGACCATTGAGCGGGTGGCTGAGGAAATGTCGGTCAGCCAAGTTGAATTGGCTGAGGAATTGGCGCTGGTCAATGCGCAAATCCGCGCTGGTGTTCCCAGTACAGAAGCGCTCAAGCAACTGGCTGTGCGCACCGGACTGGAGGAGATACAAGGGCTGGTCAGCCTCTTGGCGCAGAGCATCCGCTTTGGTACCAGCGTGGCCGATACCCTACGCATCTATGCCGATGAGTTCCGTGACCGGCGTACGCAGGCCGCCGAAGAAGCGGGGGCGAAAATCGGTACCAAGCTGATATTCCCGTTGATTTTCTGTCTGTGGCCGAGCTTCTTTCTGGTAGCCGTGGGCCCTCCGTTGATCGGAGTGCTCAGAGCATTCGGGAAGCTTTGAAATGAACAGGAGGCATGTGCTGTCGAGTCAGATGGCCTTGTCTCCTGAACCTGATTTGCACGTCCAGCCATAGATCTACACCTCCTCGAAAGAACTCCGCAGGCTGCGATTTTTTGATTTTGATGACAGGCAATTCGTTGCCCAAGTCTCTGAATCAAAAGATCGCAGCCTGCGGCCGCTCCTACAGAGATTTGTATACATCGGTTGATCACGACCTGGCGCTGATTGCTGCGATACGCTCGATGACAGGCTGATCAGGCGGAATCGATGGTTGCCTGATACCCCTTTCAGGAACACCGACTCGGTCAGACGTAGGAACTGGCGAAGCCGGCGATCTTTTTATTTGGATGGCCGAGGGATCGCTGAAGAGCAAAAGATCGCAGTCTTCGGCAGCTCCAGGGTAATCTGGCCAAGCTTGGATAATGTGTAGATGCCAATGCTTTCCTGCATACGACATCTAGCCCGGCTTTGCAGCCAGGCCACTTTAGACGATGTCAGAGGCTGATCACCCGTTGATGCGCCTCAATTACTGCTAGGCATCTCTCCCGCAGCATCCTGGTCAAAAAACTGCGGAATCGGGTAGCTGAAGCTATTGATCCAACGCTGCATGGCCAGGTCACGTTCGGTGGCCGAAGCGGTTTGCAGTTTGGGTGAAGCAACTATCCCGCGAATCTGTAGCTGCATCCACTGCTCGGTGCCTTTTTGCTCCTTCGAAGAGGGGCCTGGTTCAAAAGCCCAGGCACTGGTGGACAGGCAAGCCATGCACACGATCAACAGCCTCTTGGTATTCATCTCGACTCCTCGTACGTTTTACTTGGTCGCACTGGATGAGGCAGCGGCTACCTCAGTTCTGCGATTCCCCTCGGATGCCACTGCTTTTTTAGCAGAAGCCTTGAGCTTTTCCGCGCGGGTTTGAGCCTCTGCGACTTGCTGAGGGCTTAAGCTGGCGCGGGTCACGAGTTCGGAAGCTGCCTTCCAGTTATCCTGATAGATCAGCAGCGTCACCATATTGATTGCCGCCAGTGAATTGGACTGTTTGAGCTCCATGGCGGTCATGAACTCAAAGCGTGCTTCAGGGATCCGTCGCTGATTGAGGTAGACCACCCCCAGGTCATTGCGCATCCTTTCGTCGGTGGGGGCCATCTTCACCGCACGCTCAAGGTGAGTGGTAGCGTTGGCGTAATCATTTTTGGCCGCGGCCAACTGGCCCAAGCCATGTTCCCCGTCAGCGGCCATACAGGTGCCGAGCAAGCTTTGATACAACGGCCCTGCCTCGTTACGCCCCATCAAGCGCAGTACCCGAGCCTTGCGCAGGCGAACCTGAACCAGGTTGTCGGGCAAACCTTCCAGATTCGCCAGGCTGGCATACAAACGGCCCTCATTGACCATGTTATCGGCCAAGCTCAGGGCCAGCTCTTGATCCGAAGCGGGCTTGGCACACTCAGCCGGTCGCGACGACAAGCCATTGCTGGCACAACCTGTGAGCATGATTGTCGCCGCTATTGCAATGACTGCTTTCATCGAGTGTCCTCTGGCTACAACACGTTGAACGCCTGGCCAATGGCAATAAAGCTGGCTTGGCAAGCGTTCAAGATCACCGTTACGAGTGAGGTCGAGGCAAGTCTGATTCAGGCTCATTGCGAGAGCCCGGAACGACTGTCGAAGTCGCCATTTTCAAGAAAGAACATACGGTAGAAGTTCGGGTCGTAATTGCGCAGCTGTTCGCCAGGCAATGACGGTAGTTGTGCATTGGCAGCCAGTGGCTGGACCAGATGCGGGGTAACGATCATCAGCAGTTCACGCTCTTCACGGTTGACGCTGTTGTCGCGGAAGAACGCGCCCAGAATCGGGATATCGCCCAGCCCCGGAAACTTGTTCACCTGGGAACTGTTGCGGGTGCTGATCAGGCCGCTGATGACGAAGCTTTCGCCGTCGGCCAGGGAGATGCTGGTGTCGGTACGTCGAATGGTCAGCGCCGGAACGATGGTGCCGGCGATGCTTACGGCGTTGGTGAAGTCCAGTTCACTGACTTCCGGCGCCACCTTCAGCGCGATACGGTTTTTCCCGATGATGGTCGGCGTCAGGGTCAGGCGAATACCAAATTCCTTGTACTCGATGGACACGTTATCGCTGCCGGAACTGGGCACTGGAATCGGCACTTCACCACCGGCCAGGAAGCTCGCACTCTGCCCGCTGAGCGCGACCAGGCTTGGCCGTGCCAGGGTGTAGGCGAAACCGCTGCCTTCCAGTGCGTTGATCGACACTAGAGTATCGCTGGACGCAAAAGCGAAGTTGAACATGCCGTTGTTCACCGGCACCGACGGCGTGACAATGCCGCCGACGGTGGGCAAGGTTCTCGGTGAGCCGAACAGGAAGTTGCCTTGGCGGCCAAAAATCGAGGCATTGGCTTCCTTGAGTTTGGTCCGGCTGACTTCAACGAAGCGGATGTCGGTTTGCACCTGGATCGGCAACAGCGGATCTTCGGAAGGCACTGTCGAGACGCTAGTGAGCGCCGCGGTGGCCTTGCCCTTGACGAACACCATGCTTTGGCGCGGCGTTGTCGAACAGGCAGTCCAGACCATCAGGCTGGTGGTCCCCGGCGCCATACCGGTGAGCAAGAAGGCATTGGGGTTGTTGCCGCTGGGTTGCACGTCGGCGATTTTCGGATCGCCGACTGCCAGCTGTGTCACCGGGACGGGGACGCGCAGTTCATTCTGAAGCCCCTGGCCGACCTCAAACGTTGTCGGCATATTATCCAGTTGCGAACAATTGGCCGGCGCGGCCTGAGCCGCATTCACGCTGAGGCCCGTCCAGAACAGACCATGGATAATTCGCTTGAAAGCGGGCACGGTACGATAGCTCATTAAGTGCATCCTCGCTGAATAGCCATCTTTGAGGCAAAACCAGGTTGCCTCGGATCACTACAAGGGGCCTTGGTCGGCCCTCTACCCCGCCAGGCCCCTGACTAATGGCTCCGGCAATATTCCGTGGTGCTACATGCAAGCAACTGCAATACGCTGTTCTGACGGAACAACGAGCGACCTTCGCTATAACGGTTTTTAGTGATCCAGATGCCAGGGCTGTCAACCCGAACGATATACGCAGGCTCGACAGCAGCAGCTAAAGACGGCACTTTGCGCCGACCTGACTCCCCTAAAAAGCAACCGGCAATTAACGCACTGAGCCGGAAAACGCTTGTCAGGATCATAGTGAGGTAACTCCTTTTGCCAATCCGCTATCTGATCGCTGAACCTAACGTGGCATTTCGAACCGTTATGTCTTCTTCTTGTTTGAAAGGTAGTTCAACCAAGGCAAAGCGCCATGCTTTGAACGAAAACTTTCGATACAGATACTGGTTTTTTTCTGAAAGCCACGGTCAGGCCGCGCAATCATTGGTATTGCGCTGGATGCTGATGAAATAAGGGGTGCTTTACGGTCCTGCGAGTTTTTCTTTGGGTTTTGCGCTGCATATTTCACAAAAACGCCACTCATTGAGTGGCGTCTTTTCAGGCGTGCCGGTTTGTACTTTTCGGATGCTGACCAAACCTAACAATGGCGTCTGAGGGGATATTACAAGGAAGCTGAATACGACTGATTGTGTCGCTCTACACCTGCGAAGTGCAGGTTGGCGTCTTGGCCGTAAGGTACTGGATCACCTCTTCAAGCGTGTCTATATCAGGAGCATTGCTCACTAAGGCTTGCGAACTGCACCATGGGTAATCCAGATGCGATACCCACTCCATGATGCAGTGCAGATCAGTCGCTGGCAGGGTTTTCATGTGCTCAATGGTGATAGTGAGCCTCTCGACAAGCCCCGACTCGGGGCTGAACTGCCACTCATACAGACCGCAACCGACTCGGCCTTCGCCGCCGCTTTTGTCGGACATGCCGACCAGCCATTTGCACTGGAATGTTTTGGCCTGCGGTTCAGGTGGACGTCCCAGACAAAAGGTATAGACGTTTTCGAAAGTCTGGCCGAATCGCCTGACGAGTACATCGCCGATAGATCCGAGGCCTTCAACGTGGGGTGGAAACGAGATAGATCCGGTGTGCACGACCATGTCCAGTATCGCGTCTGGCGCAAAGGCCAGGCGTAACAAATGTGGGCGATTACTGTCCTTGGCTTTTATGTACTGTTGAATCGATTGTTGAGCAGTGTTCATTGTTTGTCCGTCGAATCCCTATCAGGTTGAGAACATCCTTATCCGAGGCTCACGTTACTATGCCACGCGAGCCCGCACTCATTTACAAAGCGCTATTCAAAACATCCGTTACCAGCATGCAGCCGGGAGCGTGGGTGATGCACAGTGGCGGACGCGAAGTTTGCACCACCGATTGCGGGGTCACACCGCAGGCCCAGAATACCGGGATTTCGTCGGCTTCGACTGGCACGGCATCGCCGTAGTCCGGGCTGCCTAGTGAATCGATGCCGATCAGCGCCGGATCACCAATGTGCACGGGCGCGCCGTGGACGTTGGGCATACGTGCGGTGATCTGGATCGCCTGGATCGCCGCGGCGGCCTTCATCGGGCGCATGCTCACCACCAGCTTGCCGCTCAGGCGAGCGGTAGGGCGAGTGTCTATGTTCGTCCGGTACATGGCAACATTGCGCCCCAGATCGATGTGCCTGAGGGCGATGCCGGCATCCAGCAGCGGTTGCTCGAAGGAGAACGAGCAACCGATGGCGAAGGCCACCAGATCGTCCTGCCACAAATGCTCGATATCCGACGGTTCTTCGCTCAGTTCGCCATGGCGATAGACCCTGTATCGGGACACCTCGTGGCGGATATCAATGGCTGTGCCGAGATTGCGAAAATACGGATCACCGGGGTCGGTAACGTCGAGCACGGGGCAAGCCTGACGATTGAGCGTGCAATACCGCAGAAACTCGTTAGCCCAATCATTGGGCAGAATCACGATATTGGCTTGCACCCGCCCTTGGGCCAAGCCGCTGGTGTGGCCCTGATATTGTCCGGCAGCGATGCATTGGCGCAGGGCCAGTGGAGCGCTGTGCCTCAGTTGTTCGAAAGACAGGGTGGGTTGGCTCATCACGGCATCTCTTCAGGTTCGATGACCCTTTTTAGAAAACCATGACGATGCCGTCCAACCAGGAATGTTGTTACCCCCCGACAACTAAAAGTTATTCAAGGGACCGTCGGCTGTTGAGACCGGGTGCCGGAACCATTCGAAGCGGGCCGACATCCGCAGCGTATTGGGAGACCACTTGGCGGCTCATGTCGACGATGCTTTCGATCAACTCCAGGCCGACGCCGGCGCGCCATGAAGCCACGACATCCAGCTGCGGCAAGCGAGTGCCTGGTTCCAGCTGAATCAGCTCGCCGCTGGCCAAGGGCTTGGCCACCAGCGCGGCCGGCAAGGCGCCAATGCCGAAGCCGTCACGAATCAGCCGGGTCATGGCCGACACCGAGTTGACGCAACTGACGCGTGGCGTACTGATGCCGTGGGCGTGCAGCAGGTTGAGTACATCCTGATGCGGCCGGGAGTTTTTGACGAAGGTGATGATGCGCTCACTGGCCATTTCGGCCAGTGAGGCATAGGGGCGGGCATAGATTGAGTTACTGGCGGCGATCCAGTGCATGGGGTAGTGCGCCAGTTCGAGGTTGCGCACACTTTCGTGGCGGATCAGGTCCGTCTGGAACACGATGTCCAGATAGCCCTTTTGCAGCTGATCGCACAGATTGCGTGCGGCGTCGGCCGTGATCTCGATTTCCACGGCGGGGAAGGTCTGCATCAAGGTCGACATCAACGGGCTGAGCCAGGTATGGATCACCGTATCCATCACACCGATGCGCACCAGGCCCTGTTGCGGGTTGGTGTTATCCAGTGAGTGTTTCAACGCTCGCTGAACCTCGAGCATCTGCTCGGCGTAGTCGAGCACCTTGAGACCTTCGAGCGTCAGCGACACGCCGCGCGAATCGCGCACAAACAAACGCAGGCCCAACTCTTCTTCCAGCGAGGCAATCCGGCTGGAGATAGCGGCCTGAGTGCTGAACATTTTCTCGGCGGTGAGGCTGAAGCTTTGCAGGCGGGCGACCCAGACGAAGGTTTCGAGAAATTTGAGGTTCATGGCGGTTCTCGTGGGGGGGGCGTTCACTGTTTTTCCACAGAGAACCGTGGTGGGGGTGCAGTAATTGTTACTCCAGAGTTCGTCGCCGGGGGTATCAAATTTTCTTATGCATAACCTCGTTTTTTTCCCGTTTGACGCAGTTTGGCCTTGGCGCGAAGAATCCGCTCCACGACGCAGCCACTGCGTCTGCCCCCCACGACAACGCCTTCACAAAAAAATAATGAGGCGTGTCCGTCATCTTCGCTTGCTGCCGCAGGAACTCCCATGGAAAAGACCATGACTGACCACGTGCTTTCAGGTTCGGGCCGCACCGGCCCGTTCAGTTGGTACGGCCCCCTGTCGAAAAATGAAAAGCGTACCTTCTGGAGTTGCAAGATCGGCTATGCCCTGGATGGCATGGACACACAAATGCTGAGTTTCGTTATTCCGACCCTGATCGCCACCTGGGGCATCTCCAAGGGCGATGCCGGGATGATTGGCACTTGTACGCTGCTGGCCTCGGCGGCGGGAGGCTGGATCGCCGGAATACTGTCCGACCGCATCGGTCGGGTGCGCACCTTGCAACTGACGGTGCTGTGGTTCGCCTTCTTCACTTTCCTCTGCGGACTGGCACAGAACTACGAGCAACTGCTGGTGGCCCGGACTTTGATGGGCTTTGGTTTCGGTGGTGAATGGACTGCGGGTGCGGTGCTGATTGGCGAGGTGATTCGTTCCAAGGATCGCGGCAAGGCAGTGGGCATGGTGCAGGCCGGATGGGCGCTAGGGTGGGGGCTGACGGCATTGCTCTATGCCGGATTATTCAGCTTTCTGCCGCCGGAAGAGGCTTGGCGGGCGCTGTTCATGATCGGGTTGGTGCCTGCGCTATTCGTATTGGTAATCCGCCGACTGGTCAAGGAGTCGGACACCTTCGAGCAGGCCTGTATTGAGCGCAAGGCCAAGCCTGAAAAGGATTCGCGTTGGGCCTTCTTCGAAATTTTCGCGCCTCGGATGCTCAGTACCACCTTGCGCGCTTCGTTGCTGACCACTGGTGCGCTGGGCGGTTATTACGCGATCACCACGTGGTTGCCGACCTACCTGAAAACCGAACGCGGCCTAAGTGTACTCGGCACTGGCGGCTATCTGGCGATGGTGATCGTCGGCTCCTACATCGGCTATGTGACCAGTGCGTTGCTGACCGATGCCATCGGCCGAAAGAAGAACTTCATCCTGTTTGCCGTCGGCTCCATGGCGATCGTTCTGGCCTACACCCAACTGCCCATCGACAACACCTGGATGCTCTGGCTGGGCTTTCCGTTGGGTTTCTTCGCTTCGGGCATTTTTGCCGGCATGGGCGCTTTTCTGACCGAGTTGTTTCCGACCCGCATGCGCGGTTCGGGCCAGGGCTTTTGCTATAACGCCGGGCGTTCCATTGCGGCGCTGTTTCCGTTGTTCATCGGTGCGCTGAGCGAAACGTTGCCGATTGGTACGGGGATCGGAATCTTCGCTGCCGGTGCCTATGGCGTGGTGATTCTGGCCGCGTTAAGCCTGCCGGAAACCCGCGGTCGACAACTCGAATCCTGAACCCCGACACGTCTGGGCCGTTGTGCCCAGACGTCGCTGATCCATTGCTAATCGACAAACATCGGCCGCGATCGCAACGCCCCCGAGAGGGCTCGCTTGCGTCCGAAACAGGAGCACGGCATGCACTATTCGCTTTCCACCCAACGGTTGTACCTCCCGGTCGGCACATTGCTCGGGTTGAGCTTGCTCGGCGCACCGGCCGCTCAGGCGGATTTCATTGCCGACAGTAAAGGCAGCCTGGAAGCACGCAACTTTTACTTCAATCGCGATTTCCGCCAGGACGGCTCGCGAGACAAAGCCGAGGAATGGGCACAGGGTTTTCTGTTGAGGATGGAGTCCGGCTATACCGCTGGCACGCTGGGGTTTGGTCTGGATGCGCTGGGCATGGCCGGATTTAAACTGGACTCCGGCGGCGGCACGGCGGGCACCAATCTGTTGCCGGCGGATTTGTCGGGTGGCTCGCAGGATCGCTATGGCGAGTTGGGCCTGACCGCCAAAGTACGTTTGTCCAAGAGCACCCTGAAGCTGGGGACGTTGCAGATCAAGGATCCGGTGGTGAACTCCAACGACACTCGCCTGTTGCCGTCAACTTTCAAAGGCGGCCTGGTCAATGTGCAGGAAATCGACCGTTTGAAGCTCACCGCCGGTCAACTCACGCAGATCAACTTTGTCGATTCCACTGACTATCAGGACATGACCGCCAATCGCATCGGCGGGCAAAGCGACAAATTCCAGTTCGCCGGGGCTGACTATCAATTCCTGCCGAACCTGACAGCGCAGTACCGCTACGGCAAGCTGGAAAACATCTACCAGCAAAACTACCTCGGATTGGTCCACCTGCTGGATCTGGGAGCCGGTCAGTCGCTCAAGAGCGACGTGCGCTATGCGCGCAGCATCGAAGATGGCAACTTCCGTGACCTCGACAACCAGGCTCTCGGTGCGATGTTTACCTACAGTCGCGGCGGTCACGCGCTGGGCTTCGGCTACCAGCGCATGAGCGGCGACGATCCGTTTCCGTACATCGGACGCAGCGATCCGTACCTGGTCAACTTCGTGCAGATCAATGACTTCGCCAACGTTGACGAACACTCCTGGCAAACGCGCTACGACTATAACTTCGCCGCATTGGGTGTGCCGGGGTTGAGCTTTATGACCCGCTATATCTCGGGGGATAACGTGCAGCGCAGTGCTGCGGGTGAAGGCAAGGAATGGGAGCGCGACACCGATATCGCTTACGTGGTGCAGGACGGTACGTTGAAAGGCTTGGGCTTTAAATGGCGCAACGCGTCGGTGCGTTCGAACTTTGGCAATGATCTGGATGAGAATCGCTTGATCGTCAGCTATACCCTGGCGCTTTGGTAAATGTCTGGGTTATCGAACAAGAAATGATATCGACGGCCCGCCAGCCAGACTGGCGGGCCGTTTGTTTTACATCGACAGAATCAACCGGCCAGCGAACAGAATCAGGATCACCCCCATGGTTCGTTCGAACCAGTGCCCCATGCGCATGAACAGCAACCGCACCCGGGCGCTGGAAAAGAACAGGGCCACGATCACGAACCACAAGGCGTTCACGAAACACATCCATAGCCCGTATAGCGCCTGAATCTGCAGTGGTGTCGTGGCGCTGATGATGGTCGTGAAGATCGCCAGGAAAAACAGCGTGGCCTTGGGATTAGTGGCATTGGTCAGAAATCCCGTGCTGAAGGCCCTGAACAAGGTCTGCCGTTCAGTTGACGCCTCTGCACCCTTGTCGCCTTCAATCGCTGATTTGGGTTTGCTGCGTATCAGGCTCACGCCGAGGTACAAAATGTAGGCACCCCCCACAACCTTGGCCACCGTCAACAACCAGGGCGTGGTGTGCATCAGCGCGCCGACGCCGAGCAAGGTGTAAAGCACATGCACGGAAATGCCCGCGCCGATGCCCAGCGCCGTGCAAATACCCACTAAGCGGCCGAAACGCACGCTTTGGCGGATGGTCACGGCGAAGTCCGGTCCGGGGGCGACCACGGCCAGAAAGTGGATCGTTGCCAGCGCCAGAAACTCGCCCAGGTAATTCGAAAACATCTCAGCTCCAGAAAGTCAGGGGTGAAGCATTGCCGCGATAGCCGACAAAGAACGAAAGGCTCAATCGCGGGTCGTCCACACCCGGGGTCACCGAGTGCATGCAGCGCGAATTGAACATGATGAAATCACCCGGCTCAGGACGAATCTCCAGGGTCGGAGGGCCAAGCAAGGCCGGGTCGATGCCGTAACTGTCGCCACGCATTTCATCGAACTGGTCCGGAGAAATGTCGTGGTCCCACATCTGCAATGCGCCGCCCTCGGTCGGCATGTTCAGGTAAACATTGCAGGCGAACTGCGCTTCCAGGCTTTTGGCCTGGAAGCTGTCCGGGGCATCCTTGGCGAAAATGTCGTGATGGGCGAGGAAGCACACGCCGGGCTTCACGACCCGGGACAGGCCCACATACATCTTGCGGCCATAGAGATTTTCCAGGTGCGCCCCCGCCGGCCAGGACTCGTCGAGCATGCAGCGCAGCGTGTCGACAGGAGAGGAGTAGGGCGCACAACGGCTGCGCAACTCGGCGATATTGCTGGTGGCGCGCTCGAAATAGTCTTCGATCAACAGCGGCTGGTTTTCCGCTTCATAAAACGCCATGCCAATGCGGCCGATACTCGGCGCGTTGATGTAGCCTTCGAAGCCGGGGGCGAGGATCTTGTCGCCGATCTGGATCGCCAGCGGCCCAGGCAACAAGCCCTTGACGCGGATGGCGAGGACTTCTTCATTGGCCAGTTTTTGTATGCACGTCTCATCGAGACGCTCGACGTCAAGCATCATGTCTTTAGGTCCATCTATCGATAGTCAACAGAGCCCGCGAACGCAGACTCCCCCGGCGTCAGGCGATGACGGGGCCGACATCGCCCAAATGCTCAATCCACGCTGTAGTGGACTGACAGCGTTCCCTTTTTCTGTGAAAGGGAAGCGATCGTGACCGTGCCCAAATCCTTCAGGCTCCGTACATGGGTGCCGCCGCAACCGTAGGCGGGCAGTTCACCGAAACCGATTTCCCGGGCGCCTTCGCGCAACGACGTCAGGCGCGGCAGGTCATGGGCGATCCATTGCTTGATGCCGTGCTGAATCGTCTGCGCATCGACCTCCTGCGCGCTATCAGCCGGCTTGAACTGGACACGTCCTTCATCGGGCCAGTGATGAGCCTTGATCGGCATCCAGCCCATCGCCTGGACGAAGTGACCGATCAGGTGCCCCGCTGAATGCATGCGCGTGTTGAACCGGCGTCGTTGCTCGTCAACCCGAATCTGGGTCATGCCGAGTTTTACCGGGTGGTCGACAAAATGGATGATCCGGTCCGGATCCTGAACCACGCGCAGCACCTGGCTTTCGCCGATCCAGCCGGTATCCCAGGGTTGCCCGCCGCCTTGAGGATGAAACAGTGTGGCCCGCAGCACCACAGCGAATTCGTTCTCCTGGGGTGTGCATTCCAGGACTTCCACGTTGGCCTTGAGCTCATCACTATGGAAGAAGAGGCGAAGCGTCATATTCCATGCTCTTATTAAAGATTCTATTTTTATTATATGAACCGTGGAATTGCGTGATAATCCGTTCAATCATCAAAGGACTGTTGCGCTGTGAGCATAAATCTTCCCCTGCCGCTGCTCGGTGAAATGGCGATTTTCGTCAAGGTTGTCGAGACTGGCAGTTTCTCCGAAGCAGCACGCCAATTAGGTTCTTCACCCTCGGCGGTAAGTCGCAGCATTTCGCGGCTGGAGAAGGCACTCGCCACGCGGCTGCTGCAGCGAACCACGCGCAAGCTGCGCCTGAGTGACGGTGGCGAAGAGGTGTTCAAGCGTTGCCAGGAGATGGTCAGCGCGGCGAAGTCGGTGATGGAAATCAGCGGTCAGTTCACCCATGAGGCGGAAGGGCTGGTGCGTGTCAGCGTGCCCAAGGCTGTCGGGCGATTCGTGATTCATCCGCACATGCCCGAATTTCTGCGGCGCTATCCCAAAGTGAATGTGGAGTTGTTGCTCGAGGACCGTCAGGTGGATTTGATCGACGACAACGTCGATCTGGCGATCCGTATTACCGACCGCCCGCCCGCGGGGCTGGTGGGGCGGCAGTTGTTGACCGTCGATCATTTACTCTGTGCAACGCCACAGTACCTGGCCGAACACGGCACCCCGACTCATCCCCATGATTTGCTCAACCACAGCTGTATCTATCTGGGCGAAACCCCGAGCGATGCGCGCTGGAAATTCAAGAAAGGCAGCAAAGCCGTGACTGTCGGCGTGCGCGGACGTTATGCCGCCAATCACACGGGGGTGCGACTGGGCGCGGTATTGCAACACATCGGAATCGGCAGCCTGCCGTACTTCACCGCCCGTTATGCGCTGGAACAAGGGCTGATCGTCCAGGTTCTGCCGGACTGGACTTTTCTGGCGTCCTACCACGGAGGCGCCTGGTTGCTGCATTCGCCAACCCGCTATCTACCGCCCAAGTTGCGGGTGTTTATCGACTATCTGGTGGAATGCCTGGAGAAAGAGCCGACCTTGAGCCGGCCGGGCAAGCCGGGTGCGTTGGACAAGGTCGCGGCAGAGTATGAGTTGCCCGAAAGTGATGGGTTGCTTTGACGGGCCTCTTCGCGAGCAAGCCCGCTCCCACATTTGATCTTCAGTGGACACAAATTCTATGTATGACAGAAATCCATTGTGGGAGCGGGCTTGCTCGCGAAGACGGCAGCCCAAACACCACATCACTCGGCAATGCCACAAAAAAAGGCCCGCATGAATAACCATGCGGGCCTTTGCATTTGCTGACAGTGGAATCAGTGCTTGCTGTCCTGGTTCGACATCGCCAGTAGCTGTTTTTCCTGATTCCAGTCGAACGGTTCGTCGTTCTGTTCGGCTTCGAAGCGACGTTCTTCAAGGGCCTGGTACAGGTCGATTTCATCATCGGGCATGTAATGCAGGCAGTCGCCGGCGAAGTACCACAGCAGGTCGCGCGGGACCAAGTGGGCGATCTGCGGATAGCGAGTGATCACCTGACACAGAATGTCCTGGCCCAGGTATTGGCTTTCGATCGGGTCGACCGGCAGCAATGCACGCAGTTCGTCGAAGCGCTCCAGGAACAAGGCATGGCTTTCTTCGGGAACCTGTTCGGCCTCACCTACGGCGACCAGGATGCTGCGCAGGTGGTCGAGCAAGACGAGATGATCGGCAACGACATTGGACACGAGATAAGTCCTCAAGAGCAAAACGGGCGCGGGAGTATAAAGCTCCTGCGCCCCTTTTCACATATTAAAGAGCCCCATGCAAGACACAGGGTCCGCCGGATCAGCGGACCTTGCCTTTGGCCAATACCAACTCCTTTGGATCGAAATCATCGACATCAATCACCTTGCGTCGCGCCACTTCTGCCTCGCGCAGGGTCTGGGCTTCAAGCGGTTGCAAGACGCCAGCCTCCAGGGCGGCATCAATGGGAGACTCTCCGACAGTGGGTTTGACCTGGCGACTTTTCAGTGCCGTATTGAGTTTTTTCTGTAGCGGCTTGGCAGCGTTCAACAAGTCGCAGGCGTGCTGCAGGGCGCCGACCGAATCCTCTGGCGATTGCGGGCGATAGCAGCCGCCCAGTAACTCCTCAAGGGTTGGATCGCCCTTGGCGCGGCCAGTGACGGCTGCAACTTCGGCCGCCAGCCTGTCCGACGGGCCTCTGTGGCGACGACCGAACGGGAACACCATCATCCGTAGCAGGCATCCAAGTACCTTGTTCGGGAAGTTGGTCAGCAGTTCGTCCAGCGCACGTTCGGACTGGCCGAGGCTCTCTTCCATGGCCCAGGCGAATAGCGGACGCATATGCTCCGGCGAATCGAGATCGTGATAACGCTTGAGTGCGCCGGAGGCCAGATACAGGTAGCTGAGTACATCGCCCAGACGTGCGGACAGCCGTTCGCGGCGTTTCAGTTCGCCGCCCAGCAGCATCATGCTCAGGTCTGCAAGCAGCGCAAAGGCCGCGGCTTGACGGTTGAGGGCACGGAAATAGCCTTGGCTGAGCTTGTCCCCGGGCACGTGTTCGAAATGCCCGAGGCCGAGGTTCAGCACCAGCGTGCTGGCGGCGTTGCTCACGGCAAAACCAATGTGGTCGAGCAGCAGTGCATCGAACTCGATCAGTGCCTGTTGTTTGTCTTCGCGGTGGGCGAGGGCCATTTCCTTGAGCACGAACGGATGGCAGCGAATAGCGCCCTGGCCGAAGATCATCAAATTGCGTGTGAGGATGTTCGCACCTTCGACCGTGACGGAAATGGGCGCACCTTGCCAGCTACGCGCCAGGTAGTTGTTCGGGCCCATGATGATGGCCCTGCCGCCGTGAACATCCATGGCGTGGCTGATGCATTCGCGGCCGCGTTCGGAGAGGTGGTATTTGATAATGGCCGAAGGTACCGACGGTTTTTCGCCGAGATCGACCGCGTTGGCGGTGAGCATCCGTGCGCTGTCCATCAGCCAGGTACTGCCGCCGATCCGCGCCAGTGCTTCCTGAATCCCTTCGAAGGCTGACAGTGGTGCGTTGAATTGTTCGCGAACCTGCGCGTATTGGCCCGTCACCAGACTGGTGAACTTGCCCGCAGCGGTACCGATGGCCGGCAGTGAAATGGAACGCCCGACCGACAGGCAGTTCATCAGCATCATCCAGCCCTCGCCGAGCATCTCCTGACCGCCAATGATGAATTCCAGCGGTACGAATACATCCTTGCCGGAGTTCGGGCCGTTCATGAATGAGGCGCCCAGCGGCAGGTGACGGCGACCGATTTCTACACCGGGGGTCTGGGTTGGAATCAAGGCGAGGCTGATCCCCAGGTCGACTCTGTCGCCCAGTAGATGATCCGGGTCATAAGCCTTGAACGCCAGGCCGATCAAGGTCGCAACCGGGCCGAGGGTGATGTAGCGTTTTTCCCAGTTCAGACGCAAGCCGAGGGTTTCCTTGCCTTCCCATTCACCTCTGCAGATGACCCCGGTGTCGGTCATCCCGCCGACGTTGGAGCCCGCCATCGGGCCTGTCAGGGCAAAGCAGGGGATATCGTCGCCACGGGCCAGCCGTGGCAGGTAATGATTGCGTTGTTCGTCGGTGCCGTAATGCAGCAGCAGTTCCGCCGGGCCGAGGGAATTGGGCACCATGACGGTCGATGCCAGGTCGCCGCTGCGGGTGGCCAGTTTCATCGCCACCTGGGAGTGCGCATAAGCCGAGAAGCCTTTGCCACCGTACTCTTTGGGGATGATCAGGGCAAAAAAGCCATGTTGTTTAATGTGATCCCAAGCCTTGGGCGGCAGATCCAGCAACTGGCCGATCTGCCAATCGCTGACCATGGCGCAGAGCTCTTCGGTCGGGCCATCGATGAACGCTTGTTCCTCTTCGCTCAGTTGCGCTTTTGGATAAGCCAGCAGCTTGTTCCAGTCCGGGCGCCCGTTGAACAACTCGCCGTCCCACCAGACCGTGCCAGCTTCAATGGCTTCACGTTCGGTTTGCGACATCGGCGGCAGGTTTTTTTGAAACCAGCCGAATATTGGCGCAGTGAAGAGTTTTCGGCGCAGATCCGGCAGCAACAGAAAAGCGGTCACGGCCGCGAGCATCACCCAGAAAATCAGCATGAGCCAGACGGGGGCATGGCTGAAGATGCCCATCGCCAGCAGATAGACAGCGATGATGCCCAAGGCGGGCAGAGGCGCAGTGCGGCGATGTGCCAGGTAGGCAATCCCGACCACCAGAACCAGTATCCACAACAGCAACATATTCAATTCTCCATGAAGCCAGGGGCAAAACCACTTTCAGAGCTTAGACGGCATCCATAAAAGTGGGGGGCCAGAGCATGAGTCTGAGCGTGTAGGAAGCAACGGCTGAAATTCGTCAGTTATTTCGAAGGCGGACGGTTAAGCGCTGTTATCGACAGCGCGGTAAACGCTGATATTTGGCCGAAACGTCGTTATCTCTGTGCTGAAGGTGTCGCTAGACTCGTGGCTTCCCCCTGGAGATTGTTGCCATGCATGCGTATCTGAGCCCCGGCCGCTTCATCGACAGTGACCATCCCTCGGTGATGGAGTTCGCCGAAAAACATCGTGGCGCCGGGCGCGATCCGCTTGAGCAGGCGATCAATCTCTATTACGCGGTGCGCGAGGCCGTGCGCTACAACCCTTACACCTTCAGCCGCGATCCAGAGACCTTGCGCGGCAGCTATGCGCTGGCGGCCGGGGAGAGTTATTGCGTGCCAAAAGCCACGCTGCTCGCCGGTGCGGCCCGACATTGCGGGATCCCGGCGCGTATCGGTCTGGCAGATGTGCGTAATCATCTGTCGACGCCGCGTCTGCTCGAACTGCTCAAAAGCGATGTGTTCGCCATGCACGGCTACACCGAGTTATATCTGAACGATCGTTGGGTCAAAGCCACGCCGGCTTTCAATCAACAACTCTGCGAACTGTTCAATGTCGCGCCGCTGGAGTTCGACGGGATCAACGACAGCGTGTTCCACCCCTTCAACCGTGACGGCGAGCAGTTGATGGAATATCTGATCGATCACGGCCAGTTCACCGATGTGCCTGAAGCGTTCTTTTTCGAACACCTGGAAAAGTGCTATCCGCATCTGTTTGGCGAGCAGCTGCCGGTGCTACTGGGGGACATGCAGAGCGATTTGAGTCGCGCCTGATCCGGCGTATGCTGCCTGCGCATTCATCCAAAAAGGGGCGGTCATGCTGAAGATCTGGGGTCGGAAAAATTCGTCGAATGTCAGGAAGCCGTTGTGGGCGGCCGAAGAACTGGGCCTGGCCTATGAAGCCATCGATGCCGGCGGCGCCTTTGGTGTAGTCGACACGCCTGAGTACCGCGCGATGAATCCCAACGGCCGCGTGCCGGTGATCGACGACGACGGTTTTGTGCTGTGGGAATCCAACACCATCGTCCGTTACCTGATGGCCCGTCATGCCAGCGGTACTGCCTGGTATCCGACAGACCTGCAAGCCCGAGCCTCTGCCGAAAAGTGGATGGACTGGACCACCTCAAGTTTTGCCGCCCCGTTCCGCACGGTGTTCTGGGGCGTGTTGCGCACCCCGGAAGACCAGCAGGACTGGCCGGCCATCAAGGCTGCGATCAAGGAGTGCGACGATCTGCTGTCGATGGCCGATCAAGCGCTGGCGGCCAAACCGTATCTGTCGGGCGATGAGATCGGCATGGGCGACATTCCCCTGGGCAGTTTCATTTATGCCTGGTTCGAGATGCCGATCGAGCGCGCGCCGCAGCCTCATTTGCAGGCCTGGTACGAGCGCCTGAAACAGCGTCCGGCCTATCAGAAGGCGGTCATGACCGCGTTGACTTAATACTCACTATCGACACACTTGACTGTACTTGTGCGGCAGCGACAAGCACCATTGCGCTCGTGCGCCGCGGTTGCATTGCTCGCCGCCCGCCCTTATTTATTCCTTTCTTCCCTTCTTGGTGCGTAATCCGATATGAGTTCCGCTCTGTCCATCCGGCAGCTAACCAAAACCTACGGCAACGGTTTCCAGGCCTTGAGTGGTATCGATCTGGACGTCGCCGAAGGTGACTTTTTCGCCTTGCTCGGCCCCAACGGCGCCGGCAAATCCACGACCATCGGCATTCTTTCAACCCTGGTGAACAAGACCAGCGGCACGGTGAATATCTTCGGTCACGACCTGGACAAGAATCCTGCGCAACTCAAGCGCTCCATTGGTGTGGTGCCCCAGGAATTCAACTTCAACCAGTTTGAAAAGACGTTCGACATTGTCGTGACCCAGGCCGGTTACTACGGCATCCCGGCGAAAATCGCCAAGGAACGCGCCGAGCAGTACCTGACCCAACTGGGCCTGTGGGACAAGCGCGATGTGCCGTCGCGTTCCCTGTCCGGCGGCATGAAGCGCCGACTGATGATCGCCCGTGCGCTGGTTCACGAACCGCGCCTGCTGATCCTCGACGAACCGACGGCGGGGGTGGACATCGAATTGCGTCGCTCGATGTGGACTTTCCTCACCGAACTGAACAAAAAAGGCATCACCATCATCCTCACCACCCACTATCTGGAAGAGGCTGAGCAGTTGTGCCGCAACATTGGCATCATCGACCACGGCACCATTGTCGAGAACACCAGCATGAAGCAGTTGCTCAGCCAACTGCATGTCGAAACCTTCCTGCTGGATATGAAGAATACGTTGCAAGTGGCCCCGCAATTGCTCGGTTACCCGGCCAAACTGATCGACAGTCATACCCTGGAAGTTCAGGTTGACAAGGCCATGGGCATTACCGCGCTATTTACTCAATTGACGCAGCAGAACATCGAAGTGTTGAGCCTGCGTAACAAAACCAATCGCCTTGAGGAGTTGTTCGTGTCCCTGGTGGAGAAGAATCTGTCGAAGGTGGCGGTATGAGTTCCGAGCTGCAACCCAACCTCGTTGCCCTCAACACCATCGTCTACCGCGAGGTCAAACGCTTCACCCGGATCTGGCCACAGACCCTGCTGCCGCCGGCCATCACCATGGTTCTGTACTTCGTGATCTTCGGCAATCTGATCGGTCGGCAGATCGGCGACATGGGTGGCTTCACCTACATGGAGTACATCGTGCCGGGGCTGATCATGATGTCGGTGATCACCAACTCCTACGGCAACGTGGTGTCGAGTTTCTTTGGCAGCAAGTTCCAGCGTTCCATCGAAGAATTGATGGTGTCGCCGGTATCGCCGCATACGATTCTGATCGGCTACACCCTGGGCGGCGTGCTGCGCGGGTTGATGGTCGGGATCATCGTGACCCTGCTGTCGTTGTTCTTCACTCAATTGCAGGTGCATCACCTGGGCGTGACCGTTCTGGTGGTGGTGCTGACGGCGACGATTTTCTCGCTGCTGGGTTTCATCAACGCGGTATTTGCGCGCAACTTCGATGACATCTCGATCATCCCGACATTCGTGCTGACGCCGTTGACGTACCTGGGCGGGGTGTTCTACTCGATCAGCCTGCTGCCACCATTCTGGCAGACCGTGTCGCTGGCCAACCCGGTGCTGCACATGGTCAACGCCTTCCGTTACGGCATCCTCGGTGTGTCGGATATCAAGATCAGCGTGGCGATCACCTTCATGTTGATAGCGACCGTTGTGCTGTATATCGGTTGTGCGCGGTTGCTGGTGAGTGGGCGCGGGATGCGTACCTAAGGAAGATCGAGTCGCCTGCATCGCGAGCAGGCTCGCTCCCACATTGGTTTTGTGTCGATCGCAAAATAGATGGGTAACGCCATTCAGTGTGGGAGCGAGCCTGCTCGCGATGGCGTCAGCACAAACACCGCAAAAAAACGGCCTCCCAAGCGGAGGCCGTTTTGCATTCTTACATCCGGCTACGCTTACGCCGCTTCCACTGCCGACTCACCCACCAGCGCCAATACATCATCACCAGACAATAGGCGAGGGCACCCAGCACCAGCCCCGTCACCACCGAACCAAGCAAGAACGGTTGCCACAGGCTCGAGAGTTCGCCGCTGATCCATTCCCAGGTCAGCTCATTCGGCAGGCTGCGGGCAGGAACATCCATCAGCCAGGCGCCGGTCTGGTAAGTGCAAAAGAACACCGCCGGCATGGTGATCGGGTTGGTCAACCAGACCAGGCTGACGGCAATCGGCATGTTGCCGCGCACCACAATGGCAAGGATGGCCGCCAACAGCATCTGCAACGGAATGGGCAGGAACGCCGCGAACAGACCGACCGCCATGGCCCGCGCGACGGAGTGGCGATTGAGGTGCCAGAGGTTCGGGTCATGCAGCAGGGTGCCGAGAAAGCGTAAGGATTTGTGTTCCCTGATGCTGGTCGGGTCTGGCATGTAACGTTTGAACAAGCGCCGGGGCATAAGGCTTCTCGGTCGGTTAAGGCGGCAAGTATGTCTTGATTCTACGAACCGCCCATTCAGACTTTGTGACAATTGATAACGGCGGACGTGCGACAGACCGGCTAAGCCTAGGGCTGGAACTCTCAAGGACGGGCTTATGCGCACAGGGATGATGGCGCTGGCGTTGGGTCTGTTGGCCCTGCGTTTTTTACCGGTACTACCGCCAGCGGGGTTGTGGCTGTTGTTGCCGGTAGTGGGTTTGATGTTGTTGCCGTTTCGCACCTTCCCCCTGGCATTTTTTCTGTTCGGTTTCAGTTGGGCGGGCGCGAATGCACAGTGGGCGCTGAATGATCGCCTGGCAGCGACGCTTGATGGCGAGACTCGCTGGCTCGAAGGTCGTGTGACCGGGTTGCCGCAGCAGGCCGAGGGCGTAGTGCGTTTCGAACTGACGGACAGTCAGTCGCGTCGCACCAGACTGCCTCGGCACCTGCGCCTGGCCTGGTATGGCGGGCCGCCCGTCAATAGCGGCGAGCATTGGAGGCTGGCGGTCAAATTGAAGCGTCCTGCCGGGTTGCTCAACCCGCATGCGTTCGATTACGACGCCTGGTTGTTGGCCCGGCACATCGGCGCCACCGGGACCGTCAAGGATGGCCAGCGACTGATGGAAGCACAGTGGGCCTGGCGTGACGGCATCCGTCAGCGTTTGCAGGCCGTGGATGCTCAAGGGCGAACGGGTGCGCTGACGGCATTAGTGCTGGGGGATGGCGCGGGATTGAGTCGTGAGGACTGGCAGGTGCTACAAGACACCGGCACCGTGCATCTATTAGTGATTTCCGGGCAACACGTGGGATTGCTGGCGGGAGTGGTGTATCTGCTGATCGCCGGGTTGGCGCGTTTTGGCTTATGGCCCAAGCGCTTGCCGTGGCTGCCATGGGCATGCGGACTGGCGTTCGCGGCGGCGCTCGGTTATGGGCTGCTGGCCGGCTTCGAGGTGCCGGTGCGGCGGGCCTGCCTGATGATCGGTCTGGTGCTGTTGTGGCGACTACGGTTTCGTCACCTCGGCGCATGGTGGCCGCTGTTGCTGGCGCTTGATGGCGTTTTGCTGCTGGACCCGCTGGCGAGCCTGCAACCGGGTTTCTGGTTGTCCTTTGCAGCGGTCGCGGTGCTGATTTTCACTTTTGGCGGCCGATTGGGGGCATGGCGCTGGTGGCAAACCTGGACTCGCGCTCAATGGCTGATCGCGATCGGTCTGTGCCCGCTGCTGTTGGTGCTGGGGTTGCCGATCAGTCTCAGCGGGCCGCTTGCCAATTTGCTGGCGGTGCCCTGGGTCAGTCTGGTTGTCCTGCCGCCGGCCTTGCTTGGGACGATGTTGTTGCCCGTTCCTTATGTGGGCGAAGGATTGCTGTGGTTGGCCGGCGGTCTGATCGATCTTTTGTTCAAGGGGTTGGCGTTGATCGCCGGGCAATTGCCCGCGTGGGTTCCGGTGGCGGTCCCGTTGTGGGTATGGGCGGTCGGCACATTGGGGGCTTTTCTGCTGTTATTGCCGCGAGGCGTGCCGTTGCGCCCGTTGGGCTGGCCGATGCTGCTGTTACTGGTTTTTTCGCCCCTGCACACGTTGCCTGAAGGCATGGCCGAGGTCTGGCAACTGGATGTCGGTCAGGGTTTGGCAATCCTGGTGCGTACCCGCCATCACACCTTGCTGTATGACGCCGGGCCACGGTTCGGCGATATCGATCTGGGTGAGCGGGTGGTGTTGCCATCATTGCGCAAACTGGGTGTGAACGGGCTCGATCTGATGCTGATCAGCCATGCCGACGCCGATCACGCCGGCGGTGCGCGAGCAATTGCCAATGGAATACCGGTGAAGCAAATACTGAGCGGCGATCACCAGGCCCTGCCAGACGAACTGCACGCCGAGGGCTGCGAGAGCGGTCGGCAATGGGCCTGGGACGATGTGAAGTTTCAACTCTGGCAGTGGCCGTCTGCCATCGACAGCAATCAGAAGTCCTGTGTGCTGCAGATCGAAGCCAATGGCGAGCGGTTGCTGCTGACTGGCGATATCGATAGCGCGGCCGAGCGGGCGCTGCTCGACGGTCCATTGGCGGTGCCGACGGATTGGTTGCTGGCCCCGCACCATGGCAGTCGCAGTTCATCTTCGATGGCGTTGCTCAGCGTATTGCAACCCAAAGCGGTGCTGATCTCCCGTGGCAACGGCAATTCTTTCGGCCACCCCCATCCCACGGTCGTGGCGCGGTATCAAAAACGCGGCGTGGCGATTTACGACAGCGCCGAGCAAGGTGCCATTCGTCTGCAACTGGGGCGCTTCAAGCCGCCGTGGACGATGCTTCAAGAACGGCGCTTCTGGCGCGATCTGCCACCATCCAGCCAGTAACCCGAACTGTCGAAGCCCGACCGGATACGACATCGCGGTCTTCGGTGCGTCCACCCCCTATGTTAGAGTGGCGCACTTTTTCGAGGGGACTGTCACTGTGTGGGAATTGGTCAAATCCGGCGGCTGGATGATGCTGCCGATCATTCTGAGTTCCATCGCGGCCATGGCGATCGTCGCCGAGCGTCTCTGGACCCTGCGTGCCAGCCGCGTGACCCCGGAGCATTTGCTCGGGCAGGTCTGGGTCTGGATCAAGGACAAACAACTCAATAAAGAAAAGCTCAAGGAACTGCGTGCCAACTCTCCGTTGGGCGAGATCCTGGCCGCCGGTCTGGCGAATTCCAGGCATGGCCGCGAGATCATGAAAGAGTGCATCGAAGAAGCCGCTGCGCGGGTGATTCACGAGCTCGAGCGCTACATCAATGCCCTCGGCACCATTGCTGCCATGGCCCCGTTGCTGGGTCTGCTGGGTACGGTGCTGGGCATGATCGATATTTTCAGTGCATTCATGGGCACGGGCATGGGCACCAACGCCTCGGTACTGGCCGGTGGTATTTCCAAAGCGCTGATCACCACCGCTGCCGGTCTGATGGTTGGTATTCCGGCCGTGTTCTTCCACCGCTTCCTGCAACGCCGCATAGATGAGCTGGTGGTGGGCATGGAGCAGGAAGCGATCAAGCTGGTCGAGGTAGTGCAAGGTGATCGCGACGTGGATCTGGCTGAGGGCAAAGCGTGAAATTCCGTCGTAAACCGCGGGAAACAGTCGACATAAACCTCGCGTCGTTGATCGACGTGGTGTTTATCCTGCTGCTGTTTTTCGTTGTAACCACCACCTTCACCCGTGAAACCCAGTTGCGCGTCGACCTGCCGGAAGCGGTCAGCGGTTCCCCGGCCGAAGACCAGCAGGCCAAGCAACTGGACATCGCTATCAGCGCCGAAGGGGTGTTCTCGGTCAACAACCAATTGTTGCCCAAGAATGACCTGACCAGCCTGATGGAAGCGCTACAGAAAGAATCCAACGGCGATACCAACCTGCCGTTGTCCATCAGCGCTGATGGCAAGACCCCCCATCAGTCCGTTATCACCGCAATGGACGCTGCCGGCAAGCTCGGTTTCAGTCACTTGCGCATGACCACAGTCGAGGCGGCACCGGCGTCCTGATGGCCATGTCCGATCGATTGCTCGCTGCGTGGTACGAAGGTCATCCGGCGTTGAAGCTGTTGCAGCCTCTGGAATGGCTGTATCGACGCGTGGTCACCGGCAAGCGCAAACGCTTTTTGGCGGGCGAGGGCGAGATCTACCAACCGCCGGTGCCGCTGATCGTGGTCGGCAACATCACGGTAGGCGGCACCGGCAAGACGCCGCTGATTCTGTGGATGATCCAGCACTGCCAGCGCAACGGTCTGCGGGTCGGCGTGGTTAGCCGTGGCTACGGCGCCAAACCTGCGCAATTGCCGTGGCGGGTCGAGGCGGATCAAGGCGCGGACATGGCGGGCGATGAGCCATTGCTGATCGTCCAGCGTACCGGCGTGCCGCTGATGATCGATCCGGACCGCAGCCGCGCGGTCAAAGCCTTGCTGGCGAGCGAGCCGCTGGACCTGATCCTCTCCGACGACGGCATGCAGCATTACCGGCTGGCCCGGCATCTGGAACTGGTGCTGATCGATGCCGCCCGGGGGCTGGGCAACCAGCGTTGCCTGCCGGCCGGGCCGTTGCGCGAACCGATCGAGCGCCTGCAAAGCGTCGATGCGGTGCTTTACAACGGTGCCACGGCCGACCGCATCGACGGTTTTGCCTTCCAGCTGCAACCCACAGCACTGGTCAACCTGCAAAGCGGCGAACGCCGGCCCCTTGACCACTTCCCCTCAGGCCAGGCTATTCACGCCGTGGCCGGGATCGGCAATCCCCAGCGTTTCTTCACGACCCTCGAAACGCTACACTGGCGGCCAGTGCTGCATGCATTTGCCGACCACGCCGAGTACAGCGTGCAGGCCTTGAATTTCACACCGTCATTGCCAGTGGTGATGACGGAAAAGGACGCGGTGAAGTGCCGTGCCTTCGCCGCCGCCGATTGGTGGTACCTGGCGGTCGATGCTGCGCCATCGCCGGCCTTCGTGGCCTGGTTCGATACGCAGCTGATGCGCCTGTTGCCGGCTCGTCTTTTGCCTTAAATCCGTTTCTATCCAGGGAATGTTCATGGACACCAAATTGCTCGATATCCTCGCTTGCCCGATCTGCAAAGGTCCGCTCAAGCTCAGCGCCGACAAAACCGAGCTGATCAGCAAGGGCGCTGGCCTCGCATACCCGATTCGCGACGGCATCCCGGTGATGCTCGAAAGTGAAGCGCGCACCCTGACCACCGACGAGCGTCTGGATAAATGACCACAGCCTTTACCGTTGTCATTCCATCGCGCTATGCCTCCACCCGTCTGCCGGGCAAACCCCTGCTGCTGATCGCCGGCAAGCCGATGATCCAGCACGTCTGGGAACAGGCGAGCAAAAGCAGTGCCCAGCGCGTGGTCGTTGCCACTGACGATGCGCGCATTGTCGAGGCCTGCAAAAGCTTTGGTGCCGACGTGGTGCTGACGCGCGAAGACCATAATTCCGGCACTGACCGTCTGGCCGAAGTCGCGGCGAAACTGGGCCTGGCCCCGGACGCCATTGTGGTCAACGTTCAGGGCGACGAGCCGTTGATTCCGCCGAGCGTGATCGATCAGGTCGCCGCCAACCTGGCCGCCCACACCGAAGCGCGCATGGCCACCCTGGCCGAGCCGATCGAAGATGTGGAAACCCTGTTCAACCCCAACGTGGTCAAGGTGGTCAGCGACCTCAATGGCCTGGCGCTGACGTTCAGTCGAGCCACTTTGCCGTGGGCTCGCGACGCGTTCGCCAAGAGCCGCGAGCAATTGCCGGAAGGCGTGCCGTATCGCCGCCACATCGGCATTTATGCCTATCGCGCCGGTTTCCTGCAGGACTTCGTCATCTGGGGCCCGTGCTGGCTGGAAAACACCGAGTCTCTGGAGCAACTGCGGGCGCTCTGGCACGGCGTGCGGATTCACGTCGCCGATGCGCTGATTGCACCGCCGACCGGCGTCGATACCCCTGAAGACCTCGAGCGCGTTCGTCGCTTGCTGGAGGCCTGATGCGGGTTCTGTTCGTCTGTCTGGGCAACATCTGCCGTTCGCCCACGGCCGAAGGCGTATTGCGGCACAAACTGCGTGAGGCGGGGCTGGCCGATCAAGTCGAAGTGGCCTCCGCCGGCACCGGTGACTGGCACGTCGGCAAGGCCCCGGACAAGCGCAGCCAGGCCGCGGCGAAGCTGCGCGGCTACGACCTGTCCGCCCAGCGCGCTCAGCAAGTGACCCGCGCCGATTTCGCCACCTACGACCTGATTCTGGCGATGGACAACAGCAACCTGCGCCACCTCAAGGCCTTGCAACCGGCCAAGGGCAAGGCCGAGTTGGACCTGTTCCTTCGTCGCTACCAGTCGGAAATCGATGAAGTGCCGGACCCTTATCACGACAGCGACCAGGGTTTCGAACAGGTGCTGGACCTGATCGAGCGCGCCAGCGATCTGCTGGTGATCGAATTGAAGGGCCGGTTATGAGTTTGCAGCTTCAACCCCAGGTTTCGCTCAAACCGTACAACAGCTTTGGCGTGGACGTTCAGGCCCGGCTGTTTGCCGAGGCGCATAGCGATGCTGACGTGCGCGAAGCCCTGGCCTATGGGTTGGAACATAATGTGCCCGTGCTGGTTATCGGCGGCGGCAGCAATTTGCTGCTGACTGCTGATGTGCAGGCGCTGGTACTGCGCATGGCCACACGCGGGATTCGCATCCTCAGTGATGACGGCAGCAAGGTCGTGATTGAAGCCGAGGCCGGCGAGCCTTGGCATCCGTTTGTGCAGCACACCTTGGTGCAAGGGCTGTCGGGGCTGGAAAACCTCAGCTTGATCCCCGGCACTGTCGGCGCGGCACCGATGCAGAACATCGGCGCTTATGGCGTCGAGATAAAAGACGTTTTTGCCGGCCTGACCGCCCTCGATCGCCAGACCGGTGAGCTGCGCGACTTCTCGCTGGCCGAGTGCAACTTCGCCTACCGCGACAGCCTGTTCAAACAGGAACCGGGGCGGTGGTTGATCCTGCGCGTTCGTTTTGCCCTGGATCACGCCGCACACCTGCATCTGGAGTACGGCCCGGTGCGTCAGCGCCTGACTGAACAGGGCATTGATCACCCGACTGCCACCGATGTCAGCCAGGCCATTTGCAGCATTCGCAACGAAAAGCTCCCGGACCCGGCGGTGCTTGGCAATGCCGGCAGCTTCTTCAAGAACCCCTTGGTGCCGGCAACATTAGTGGCGCAACTCAAGGAGCAATACCCGGAGCTGGTGGCCTACGCGCAACCCGACGGGCAAATGAAGCTGGCGGCGGGCTGGCTGATCGAACGGGCCGGCTGGAAAGGCTTTCGCGAAGGCGATGCCGGTGTACACAAATTACAGGCACTGGTGCTGGTCAACTACGGCGGCGCAACAGGCCTGCAATTGCTGAACCTGGCACAACGTATTCAGAAAGATATTTCAGAGCGATTCAAAGTCGACCTGGAAATGGAACCCAATCAGTATTGAGGCTAGGCTTTCAGGCTGATTCCAAAGCCCTGCACATCTTTCAAATGTGCAGGGCTTTTTTGTTAATGCTCAGTTAACTTAGCCACCTAACGATGCAAGCATTTGCTCCACCAAAGGCCCGATGCAGACGTCGCCGTCTGCATAAGAGAGCCCATTAGCCTGAGTCGATCTGCGTGAAGGAACCCAGCGACAGATTGCTCGACCCCATAACCTCGACCTCTTATGAGAAAAAATGGCGGGCGTGCCCATGATTACCCTGAAACTCAATGGACAAGATCATCAACTAGATGTCACCGAGGACATGCCGCTGCTCTGGGCGATCCGTGACGTGGCCGGTTACAACGGCACCAAATTCGGCTGCGGCATGGGCCTGTGTGGCGCCTGCACCATTCATATCGACGGCGCGCCTGCGCGCAGTTGCATAACGCCAATCGGCTCGGTAATCGGCCAGAACGTCAGCACCATCGATAACCTGCACGCCGACCCGGTTGGCAAAGTCGTGCAGCAAGCCTGGCTCGACAGCGCCGTGGCTCAGTGCGGGTACTGCCAGGGTGGGCAGATCATGTCGGCCACGGCGTTGCTCAAAACCAATCCGAACCCCAGCGACGAGCAGATTGAAGAGGCAATGGTCGGCAACATTTGCCGTTGCGGCACCTACAACCGGATCAAGACTGCCATCCGTCAGGCATCCACTCACCTGAAGGAGGCCAAGGCATGAGCCAGCTACCCAATGATTTTGCGCTGAGCAACCTCAGTCGCCGTGGCTTTCTCAAAGGCGTGGGCGCCACCAGTGCGCTGGTGCTGGCTGCCAGTTGGGGTTGGCAGGACGCGCTCGCCGCCGAAAAAGACAAGAAGTTCGGCGCCGACGGCATGCCCAACGGCTGGATCGATGATCCTAAGGTTTACGTCAGCATCGCCGCCGATGGCAGCGTAACCGTGGTTTGCAACCGCTCGGAAATGGGCCAGGGCGTGCGCACCAGTCTTACTATGGTAGTGGCCGATGAGCTGGACGCCGACTGGGCGCTGGTCAAAGTGCAACAGGCGCCGGGCGACGAAGTGCGTTTCGGCAATCAGGACACCGACGGTTCGCGCAGCATGCGTCACTGGTACGAGCCGATGCGCCGTTGCGGTGCTGCCGCGCGGACCATGCTTGAGCAAGCCGCCGCCGCGCAGTGGAAAGTGCCGGTCAGCGAGTGCCATGCACAACTGCATAAAGTCATTCACCAACCGACGGGTCGTGAACTGGGCTACGGCGCGTTGGCCGCTGCTGCCGGGGCACTGGCGGTACCGGCCCGCGACAGCCTGCGGCTCAAGCAGCCATCGGAATTCCGTTACATCGGCAAGGAAGGCACCAAGGCCATCGACGGTGAGGACATCGTCAATGGTCGTGCGGTCTACGGCGCCGATGTGCATTTCGACGGCATGCTGTTCGCCACCATCGCGCGGCCAGCGGTCTACGGCGGCAAGGTAAAATCCTTCGATGCCAGCGCCGCGATGAAAGTCCCGGGTGTTATCAAGGTCCTGCAAATCGAAAGCCGTCCGTTGCCGTCCGAATTTCAACCTCTGGGCGGCGTGGCCGTGGTGGCCAGCAATACCTGGGCCGCTATCAAGGGCCGCGAAGCGCTGAAGATCGAGTGGGATGACGGCCCCAACGCCAGTTACGACTCGATCGCCTACCGCAAGGAACTCGAAGCCGCGTCCCTCAAGCCCGGCAAAGTGGTGCGCAATACCGGCAGCATCGACCAGGCCATGAGCAGCGCCGACAGCACCCTCGAAGCCTCTTACTACCTGCCGCACCTGGCGCAATCGCCAATGGAACCGATGGTCGCCATCGCCCGCTTCAAGGACGGCGTGTGCGAAGCCTGGGCCCCAAGCCAGGCCCCGCAAGTCACCCGCGAACGGATCGGCGAGCGCCTCGGCATTCCATTCGATAACGTCACGTTCAACGTCACCTTGCTCGGCGGCGGTTTCGGTCGCAAGTCCAAGCCGGACTTCGTCGTTGAAGCGGCGATCCTGGCCAAGGAGTTCCCGGGTAAGGCGGTGCGGGTGCAATGGACCCGTGAAGACGACATCCACAACTCCTATTTCCACACCGTGTCTGCTGAATACCTGAAAGCCAGCCTGAACAAGGACGGCCTGCCGTCCGGCTGGCTGCACCGCACAGTGGCGCCGAGTATCACCGCACTGTTCGCGCCGGGCATGAACCATGAGGCGGCTTTCGAACTGGGCATGGGCTTTACCAACATGGCTTACGCGATTCCCAACGTGCGCCTGGAAAACCCTGAAGCGACGGTCCATACCCGGGTTGGCTGGTATCGCTCGGTGTCGAACATTCCCCACGGCTTTGCGATTCAGAGCTTTGTCGATGAACTGGCCCACAAGGCTGGCCAGGATCCACTCAAGTACCAGATCAAATTGCTCGGGCCGGACCGTCAGATCGATCCGCGCACCTTGAGTGAAGAGTGGAACTACGGCGAATCTCCCGAGCGTTATCCAATCGACACTGCACGGATGCGCACCGTGCTGGAAACCGCCGCCAAAGCGGCCGGTTGGGGGCGTGAGTTGCCCAAGGGCCGAGGGCTAGGCCTGGCGGTGCATTACAGCTTCGTCACGTATGTGGCGGCGGTGATCGAGGTTGAAGTCAAAGACGATGGCACGCTGATCGTGCACAAGGCCGACATCGCCGTCGATTGCGGCCCGCAGATCAACCCCGAGCGGATTCGCTCGCAGTTCGAAGGTGCCTGCGTCATGGGGCTGGGCAACGCGGTGCTGGGGGAGATCAGCTTCAAGGACGGCAAGGTTCAGCAGGACAACTTCCACATGTACGAAGTGGCGCGCATGTCCCTGGCGCCGAAGGAAGTCGCCGTGCATCTGGTCACGCCACCGGGCAATGTGCCATTGGGCGGAGTCGGTGAGCCGGGCGTGCCGCCGATTGCGCCGGCGCTGTGCAACGCGATCTTCGCCGCCACCGGCAAGCGTATCCGTAATCTGCCGGTACGCTATCAGCTGCAAGGTTGGCAGAAGGCACAAGCCTGATGGACAGCGTCGATCTGAACGTCCTGCGCAGCGTGCTGGAATGGCGCCGCGCCGGTCAGCGGGTGATGTTGTACAGCGTGGTCCAGACCTGGGGCACCGCACCCCGGGCACCTGGCGCCATGCTGGCCTTGCGTGAAGACGGCGTGGTGATTGGCTCGGTGTCCGGTGGCTGCGTCGAGGATGACCTGATTGCCCGGCTGCACGATGGCCGTATCCCGGCCGATGGGCCGCCGGTGCAGTTGATTACCTATGGCGTCACCCGGGAGGAGGCCGCACGGTTTGGTTTGCCGTGCGGTGGCACGTTGCGCCTGACCGAGGAGCGCGTCGGTGATCCGGCGTGGGTTGCCGAATTGCTGACGCGCTGCGAGGCCCATGAAATCGTTGCGCGTGAGCTGAACCTGGCGACCGGTGAAGTGATTCTGCAGCCAGCGAGCAAGACTGATGTGCTGGTGTTTGACGGACAGACCTTGCGCGCCATTTATGGTCCGCGCTGGCGGCTGTTGCTGATCGGCGCCGGCCAACTGTCGCGCTACGTTGCCGAGATGGCACGGCTGCTGGATTTCGAAGTGCTGATCTGCGATCCGCGCACCGAGTTCGTCTACGGCTGGGAAGAGCAACACGGTCGCTTCGTCCCGGGCATGCCCGACGAAGCGGTGCTGACCATCCAGACCGACGAGCGCACAGCCATTGTCGCGCTGACCCACGATCCACGCCTGGATGACATGGCGCTGCTCACGGCGCTGGACTCCAAGGCGTTTTATGTCGGTGCGCTGGGTTCGCGGATCAATAGCCAGAAGCGCCGGGACAACCTGGCTCAGCTAGGCTTGTCACAACAGGCCATCGAGCGCTTGCACGGCCCGATCGGTTTGCACATCGGCAGCCATACACCGGCGGAAATCGCCTTGTCGCTGCTGGCCGAAATTGTGGCGATCAAGAACGGCGTCGAGCTGAAACACAAGAGGCCGTTGCAGGAGGGCGTATGAGCGACTCCATTGGCGTTATCGTTCTGGCCGCGGGGCAGGGCAGTCGGTTTCGACAGGTAGCGGGCGACGACAAGGACAAGCTGCTAGTGGACTGCACCGCTCGTGATGGCGTCACCGTGCATTCGGTGATCGAGCAGGTGCTGGTGAATCTGCCGGCCGCGCTTGAGAAGCGCGTACTGGTGACCACGGCGGATCGCCCGCAAGTGATTCGCATGGCTCAGGCCTATGGTTGCGAGATTGTGCGGATCGAGTCGACCGGTCTGGGCGACAGCATTGCGGCGGGTGTGACGGCGTGTTCACAACTCGGTGGCTGGTTGATCGTGCTGGGGGACATGCCGTTTATTCTGCCGTCCAGTATTGAGCAGGTCGTCGCGGCCATTGCGGATGATGCCGTCAGCGTGCCGGTGCATGAGGGGCAGTATGGGCATCCGGTGGGGTTCGGGCGAAGCTTTGGTCCGGGATTGATGGCGTTGACCGGTGATCACGGCGCCAAGTCGCTGTTCGCACAGGCGAGGGTGGTCGAGGTGGCAGTGGAGGATCCCGGGGTGTTGTGGGATGTGGATGTGCCAGAGGCGTTGATCTTTGCCTGATGGATGATCGTTCCCACGCTCTGCGTGGGAATGCCTCAATGGACGCTCTGCGTCCGCTTGGGACGCGGAGCGTCCCGGGCTGCATTCCCACGCAGAGCGTGGGAACGATCCACAACGCGGTCCCGCTGCTTCCCCGCAAACATAAAAAAGCCCCGCCTGGGATCACCAGGCGGGGCTTTTTAATGGCCGATGGAATCAGGCGAGGGGTTTAGGCTCGTGCTCTTTTTCCTGGGCTTGCTCGTGTTGCTCTACCGCTTCCTGAACGGAGCGCGGTGCTTCGTCGATCGCGGATTCAACCGGTTCGGCAGCGACTTCAGCGGCCGGGGCAGGGGCTGCCTCGACAACTTCAGCAACAACCGGGGCTGGCTCGGCAGCGGCCGGAGCAGCAGCGGCAGCCAGTTCGGCTTCCTTCTGCAGACGCTCGGCTTCACGCTTGCGACGACGCACTTCACGCGGGTCATTCGGCGCACGGCCACTTGGGGTCAGGGCGCTGACAGGGGTGGCTTCAACCACCGGTTCGGCAACCACAGGCGCTTCAACCACCGGAGCAGGCTCGGCAGCAGCAACCACTGGCTCGGAGACCATGGCTTCGGCAACCGGAGCTTCAGCGGCTGGCGCTGGAGCTTCGACCGCTACAGGTGGCTCGGCAACCCAGTTGAACGTGGTTTGTTCTTCGCGAACTTCACGTACCGGTTCAGCCGGCGCTTCAACCACAGGCTCGGTAGCAGCCACTGGTTCAGCGACGACGGCCGGCTCAGCGGCAGCTTCAACTTCAGGCTGTGCTTCACGAACCGGTGCTACTTCGATTTCCGGAGCAGCGGTGACTTCTACTGGTGTGGTCGCTTCAACCACTGGAGCTTCAACCGGAGCGGTTTCCAGAGTGGCGGCAGTGGCGCGTTCAGCTTGCTCATTGGCTTGTGCTTCAGCAGGTGCGCTGATCACGGAACTGGCAACGGCTGCGGTAACAGCCAGGCCGGCGGCCAGATCGGCAGCGCTTGGCGCTTCGGCGTTTTCAGCCGACTCGGACTCTTCCGAACCTTCGATCACGTTGCCGTTGGCATCGCGTTGACGCTCACGACGGTTGCTGCGACGACGCTGGCCACGGGAGCGGCGGCGCGGACGATCGCCTTCGGCGCCTTCCTGACCGTCTTCCTGCAGTTGCTCTTCGTTGGTGGTCAACTCTTCTTCAGCAACGGCAGCAGCGGCTTGCTCGGTACGTGGCTGACGTTCTTCACGCGGTGGGCGTGGAGCGCGTTCTTCACGTGGCTGACGGGCTGGACGCTCTTCAGCGCTGGCAGCAGCGGCCGGAGCGGCATCCAGAGGCTCGCGCAATTCACGAACCGGACGTTCTTCACGCTCGCCACGTGGCTTGCGATCTTCACGCGGGGCGCGCGGTGCACGTTCTTCACGAGGGGCGCGTGGTGCGCGCTCTTCGCGCGGAGCGCGTTCCTGGGCGACTGCTGGAGCTTCTTCGCGGGCTTCACGTGGCTCACGTGGTGCGCGTTCTTCACGCGGTGCACGTTCCTCACGAGGCTTGCGCTCTTCATCGCGGCGACCATTACGGTTGCGGCTCTGTTGACGGCCGTTGCGGCGCTCTTCGTTGCGAGCAGGGCGTTCGGTGGCTGGCTTTTCAACCACAACCGGCGCAGCAGGCTCTTCCTTGGTGGCGAACAGGCTGACCAGCGACTTCACCAGGCCTTTGAACAGGCTTGGCTCTGGGGCGACGGCCGGTGCAGCCACCGGAGCCGCGACGACTTCGGTCGGAACCGGAGCGTTGGCGCGGGCCGGAGCCGTCTTGACCGCGGCTTCCTGGCGAACCAGGGTGCGGGTCGCAGCGGCTGGCTGGACTTCTTCGACTTCGGCAGCGGCAGCAGCGATTTCGTAGCTGGACTGGCCGACCGCGGCTTCCGGGCTGTCATCGCGCAGACGCTGAACTTCGAAGTGCGGCGTTTCGAGGTGATCGTTCGGCAGAATGACGATGCGGGCACGGGTGCGCAGTTCGATCTTGGTGATCGAGTTGCGTTTTTCGTTGAGCAGGAAAGCTGCAACCGGAATCGGCACTTGTGCGCGAACTTCGGCGGTGCGGTCTTTCAGGGCTTCTTCTTCGATCAGGCGCAGGATCGCCAGCGACAGCGATTCAACGTCACGGATGATGCCGGTGCCATTGCAACGCGGGCAGACGATGCCGCTGCTTTCGCCCAGGGATGGACGCAGGCGCTGACGGGACATTTCCAGCAGGCCGAAGCGCGAGATGCGACCGACTTGCACGCGAGCGCGGTCGGCTTCCAGGCATTCGCGGACTTTCTCTTCCACGGCGCGCTGGTTCTTGGCAGGGGTCATGTCGATGAAGTCGATGACGATCAGGCCGCCGATGTCGCGCAAGCGCAACTGACGGGCGATTTCTTCGGCAGCTTCAAGGTTGGTCTGCAGTGC
>NZ_JBNNVP010000049.1:0-43507 GCF_050280605.1 Pseudomonas sp. NPDC089918
ACCCGATCCTTGACGTCGCTGCGGGCGGTCAGCATCAGCACCGGCAGGTTCTTGCCCCGGGCCCGCAAGCGCGCCAGCACTTCGAAGCCATCCATGCGCGGCAGGCCGACATCGAGGATCGCCACGGCGTATTCCTCGCTGCTCAAGGCCAGATCGGCTGCCACACCGTCGTGCAGCACATCCACGGTCAAGCCGGTGCTCTTGAGCGCCTGGGCGACACTTTCGGCAAGCTGCAGGTGGTCTTCGACGAGCAGAACACGCATGGATCTTTACCTCATTCAGGGATGGTCGACGCCATTCTTTGGCGCGGAGTTTACAGCCGCATCCGTCGCTGTGAAGCCCGAAAACAGGGAAAGTCAGCTGAAAGGTTAGCGAAAGGTTGACCGGTTAGAGTCCAGCCACGGACAGTTTCGACTGCCGTCGCTGTACGAAAAACGCCTCGAAGCGTTTTCGCCAATAAGAACAATAAACGGAGTACGTCACCATGCTGTCCATGCAGCTTCAGGCTCGTCCGCCTGCTCGTTTTTCCCGTCTCAGCCATACCGCCCTTGCCAGTGCCGCCGCCCTCGCCGGCTTTTCGCCGTTGAGCCAGGCTGCCTTCTTCGAAGACAGTACGGCAACCTTCGAAACCCGCAACATGTATTTCAACCGCGACTTTCGCGATGGCACCAGCGCCCAGCAATCCAAGCGGGACGAATGGGCTCAGGGGTTCATGCTCAATCTGCAATCGGGTTACACCGACGGCACCGTGGGGTTCGGTGTCGATGCGCTGGGCATGCTGGGGGTAAAACTCGATTCAAGTCCGGATCGCACTGGAACCGGTCTGTTGCCGACCCATGACGACGGGCGCGCGGCGGATGAATATTCCAAGCTCGGCCTGACCGGCAAAGTGAAAATCTCCGCCACTGAACTGAAAATCGGCAGCCTGATTCCGGAACTGCCGATCCTCAAACCCAACGACGGGCGCATTCTGCCGCAGACCTTTGAAGGCGGCCTGCTGACCTCCAAAGAGATCAAGAACCTGACCTTCACCGGCGGGCGTCTGGAGAAAGCCAAGGACCGCGACAGCACCGACTTCGAGGACATCGCCCTCAACAACAAGAACAGCCGTTTCGCCGGTACCGTGGCCGGCAAGCACTTTGACTTTGGCGGCGTGGACTACAAGTTCACCGACAAGATCACCGGCAGCTACCACTTCGCTCAGCTCGATGAAGTCTACAACCAGCACTTCCTCGGCGTTGTCGCGTCGCAACCGTTCGGCCCCGGTACGTTCGGCACCGATCTGCGATTGGCCATCAGTGACGACGAGGGCGCGGCCCGGGGCGGCAAGATCGACAACAAATCCCTGAACGGTCTGGTGAGCTACGCCTTGAACGGGCATAAACTCAGCGCCGGCTATCAGCACATGTCCGGCGACAGTGCCTTCCCCTACGTCGATGGCAGCGATCCGTACCTGGTCAACTTCGTGCAGATCAACGACTTTGCCGGCGCCGAAGAACGCTCCTGGCAAGCGCGTTACGACTATGACTTCTCCAAACTCGGTATTCCGGGCCTGAGCTTCATGAGCCGTTACCTGAGCGGTGACAACATCAAGCTCAAAAACGGTGATGAAGGCAAAGAGTGGGAACGCAACACCGAGATCAAATACGTCGTACAAAGTGGCGCCCTGAAAGATGTCGCCGTACGCCTGCGCAATGCCACCTACCGTTCCAACTACTCCGCTCGCGATGCCGATGAAGTGCGTCTGCTGGTGAGCTATAGCGTTGCACTTTGGTAATTCAGTACGTCCATAACAAAAATCCCAAGGAGACTTGAATGAACCTGTCATTGCGTAAAGTTGCTCTCGCCGCCAGCGTCGTGCTGTTCGCCGGCCAATTGATGGCCGAACCGAAACGCCCGGAATGCATCGCCCCGGCGTCGCCAGGCGGCGGTTTCGACCTGACCTGCAAACTGGCGCAAAGCGCGCTGGTGAACGAAAAACTGCTGACCAAACCGATGCGCGTGACCTACATGCCCGGCGGCGTCGGCGCGGTGGCGTACAACGCGGTGGTCGCCCAGCGTCCTGCCGATGCCGGCACGCTGGTGGCGTGGTCCAGCGGTTCGCTGCTGAACCTGGCGCAAGGCAAGTTCGGTCGTTTCGATGAAACCAACGTTCGTTGGCTGGCCGCTGTTGGCACCAGCTATGGCGCCATCGCGGTGAAAAGCGATTCGCCTTACAAGACCCTGGACGACCTGGTCCAGGCGCTGAAGAAAGATCCGAGCAAAGTGGTGATCGGCTCCGGCGGCACCGTCGGCAGCCAGGACTGGATGCAAACCGCTCTGATCGCCAAGGCGGCCGGAATCAACCCGCGCGACCTGCGTTACGTCGCCCTCGAAGGCGGTGGTGAAATCGCCACCGCCCTGCTGGGTGGCCACATCCAGGTCGGCAGCACCGACATCTCCGACTCCATGCCACACATCCAGAGCGGCGACATGCGTCTACTCGCTGTGTTCTCCGAGAAGCGTCTGGACGAGCCGGAAATGAAAGACATTCCGACGGCTAAAGAGCAAGGCTATGACATCGTCTGGCCGGTGGTTCGCGGTTTCTATCTCGGGCCAAAAGTCAGCGACGAAGACTACGCCTGGTGGAAAGACGCCTTCGACAAACTGCTGGCCTCCGAGGACTTCGCCAAGCTGCGCGATCAGCGTGAACTGTTCCCGTTCGCCATGACCGGCCCGGAGCTGGACACCTACGTGAAGAAGCAGGTCGCGGACTACAAAGTGCTGGCCAAAGAGTTCGGCCTGATCCAGTGATCGCCTCTGTCTAGCGGCCACGACCCCGGTTCTCGGGGTCGTGGCCCAGGAGTTCCTCATGCTCATACAACGCATTTTCGCTTCGGTGCTGTTGCTGGCCTGTATCGGCCTGGCCCTGATGGCGTGGCCGTATCAAGCGGCTTTTTCCTACGAACCGGTCGGGCCTCGGGCCTTCCCTCTGTTGATGCTCGGCCTGATGGGCCTGGCTTTGCTGTACATGGTGTTTCGACCGGCGCCGATCGTGCACAGCGACGATGACCCGAAACTGGACCGCGAAACCCTGATCAAAATCGGTATTTGCGTGCTGCTGTTGCTGGTGTTCGCCGGGACCTTCGAACCTCTTGGTTTCATCGTCGCCAGCATTCTGATCGGTGTCCCGATGGCACGCCTGTATGGCGGCCGCTGGCTGCCCAGTGCGGTGATCATCAGCCTGATGGCCATCGGTCTTTATCTGCTGTTCGACAAGTTGATGGACGTGCCACTGCCGCTGGGCGTGCTCGACGTTCTGGAGAACTGATATGGATACTCTAGGCTATTTGGGTCAGGGCTTCGGCGTCGCGCTGACCCCATACAATCTCGTGACCGCGCTGTGCGGCACCCTGATCGGTACCGTCGTCGGTCTGTTGCCAGGGCTGGGCCCGATCAACGGCGTGGCGTTGCTGATTCCGATCGCATTCGCCCTCGGCCTGCCACCGGAGTCGGCGTTGATCCTGTTGGCGGCGGTGTACCTGGGTTGCGAGTATGGCGGCCGGATCAGCTCGATCCTGCTGAACATTCCGGGCGAAGCCTCCACCGTGATGACCACCCTCGACGGTTATCCGATGGCCCGCAAAGGCCTGGCCGGTGTAGCGCTGTCGCTGTCGGCGTGGAGCTCGTTCATCGGTGCATTCATTGCGACGTGCGGCATGGTGCTGTTCGCCCCGCTGCTGGCGAAATGGGCGATTGCCTTCGGACCGGCGGAGTATTTCGTGCTGATGGTGTTTGCGATTGTCTGTCTCGGCGGCATGGCTGGCGACCGACCGCTCAAGACCTTCATTGCAGCGCTGATCGGTCTGTTTCTGTCCAGCGTCGGGATCGACGCCAACAGCGGCGTATACCGTTTCACCGGGGATAACATTCACCTGACGGACGGCATTCAGTTTGTCGTGCTGGTATTGGGCCTGTTCTCCATCAGCGAAATCCTCCTGCTGCTGGAAAAAACCCACCGCGGCCAGGAAGCGGTGAAAGCCACCGGGCGCATGATGTTCAACTTCAAGGAAGCCTCGGCGGTGTTCGTGGTGAACATCCGTTGCGGTTTGCTGGGCTTCATCATGGGCGTGTTGCCGGGTGCCGGCGCGACATTGGCCAGCGCTGTGGCCTACATGACCGAGAAACGTATTGCCGGCGCCAAGGGCACGTTCGGACAAGGCGATATGCGCGGTCTCGCGGCTCCGGAAACCGCCATCGGCGGCGCCGCCTGCGGTGCACTGGTGCCGATGCTGACCCTCGGCGTTCCGGGTTCGGGCACCACGGCGGTGATGATCGGCGCGCTGTCGCTGTACAACATCACCCCTGGCCCGCTGTTGTTCCAGCAGCAACCGGACATCGTCTGGGGGCTGATCGCGTCGTTGTTCGTCGCCAACGTGATGCTGGTGATCCTCAACATTCCGATGATCCGCATCTTTACCCGCATTCTCGCCGTGCCAAACTGGGCGCTGGTGCCGGTGATCGCGATCATCACCGGGATCGGTGTCTACGCGGTGCATGCCACCACGTTCGACCTGTTCCTGATGATCGGCATCGGCATCTTCGGCTACATCCTGCGCAAGCTGGACTTCCCATTGTCGCCGGTACTGCTGGGTTTCATCCTTGGAGGTCTGATGGAGCAAAACCTGCGTCGCGCCCTGTCGATTTCCAACGGTGCGCTGGAAATCCTCTGGTCGAGCCCGATCACATTCGGTTGCTGGGTGTTGACTGCAATCATGTTGCTGATGCCGCTGCTGCGTATCTGGCGCAAACGTTCGGTCGCCCGGCGCGCTATCGCCGATGTCTGATCGCACCCCGTTCAAAAGCTGGTGGGGAACACCGCTGGTCGGTCTGCTGGGTGGTTACCTCGCCAGCCAGATCGGCTGGCCGCTGCCGTGGATGGTCGGCTCGTTGCTGGCGATCATCCTGGTGCGCTGCCTGACTCCCTGGCAATTGGCGGAAATCCCTGGCGGGCGCAAGTGCGGCCAGTGGATCGTCGGCATCGGCATCGGCCTGCACTTCACCCCGGTGGTGATGGAGCAGGTGTTGAGCCACTTCGGTCTGATCTTCTTCGGTGCGTTGGTCACTAGCCTGTCCGCGGTGGTCGGGGTCTGGTTGATGCGGCGTACCGGGGAAGATCGCGCCACCGCATTCTTTTCCAGCATGCCCGGTGGCTCCGGCGAAATGGTCAACCTTGGCGCCCGCAACGGCGCGGTGCTCAGCCGTGTCGCGGCGGGGCAAAGTTTGCGGGTGTTGGTGGTGGTGCTGTGTGTGCCGGCGGCGTTCAAGTATCTGTTGGGCGACGGTGCGCCGGTCTTGCATCCAACGACCGTCAATTGGTGGTGGCTGGCCATTCTGTTTCCGGCGGGCGCCCTTGCCGCCTGGGTCTGGGAGCGGCTGCGACAACCCAATCCCTGGCTGTTCGGACCGTTGCTGGTGACTGCGACGGTGAGCATTGCCTGGGACCTGCACATCGGTCTGCCCAATGGCGGCAGTCAGATTGGCCAGTGGCTGATTGGCAGCGGGTTGGGGTGTCACTTCAATCGGCAGTTCTTCCGGCGGGCGCCGTCCTTCATGGGCCGAACCCTGCTGGGCACGGTGTTGACCATGTTGATCGCCACTTTGGCGGCATTGGGTTTGAGTGCGCTGACCCATCTGGATCTGCGCTCACTGACCTTGGGCATGATGCCCGGCGGGATTGCCGAGATGAGTTTGACGGCAGAAACCCTGCAATTGTCGGTGCCGTTGGTAACGGCGATGCAGGTGATGCGGCTGTTGTTTGTATTGTTTCTGGCGGAGCCTTTGTTTCGGTATTGGAACCGGGAGCCGGATTCTCCCTGACATGAGTCCTGTGGCGAGGGGGCTTGCCCCCGTTCGGCTGCGAAGCAGTCGTAAAATTTGAGAAATGCAGTGTGGCTGGTTTTGGGGCCGCTGCGCGACCCAACGGGGGCAAGCCCCCTCGCCACAATCTTCAGACCGACGGCAACCGCCACTCGATCGGCGTCTCGCCGTTCTGCTCCAGAAACTTGTTCGCCCGGCTGAAGTGTCCGCAACCGAGGAAGCCGCGATAGGCGGACAGCGGCGACGGGTGAACCGAGGTCAGCACCAGGTGTTTGGTGGCGTCGATGAGTTTCTGCTTGCTCTGGGCATGTGCGCCCCACAGCAGGAATACCAGATGTGGCTGGTGCTCGCTGACCACTTCGATAATCCGGTCGGTAAAATATTGCCAGCCCTTGCCCGCATGGGCGTTGGCATTCGCGCGTTCCACGGTCATGGTGGTGTTGAGCATCAACACGCCCTGCTCTGCCCAACTCTGCAGGTAGCCGTGACTGGGTATGTCGATGTTCAGGTCGCGCTTCAACTCTTTGTAAATGTTCACCAGCGATGGCGGTGCCGGAACACCCGGTTGTACCGAGAAGCACAACCCATGGGCCTGACCCGGGCCGTGGTAAGGGTCTTGACCTAGAATGACCACTTTGACCTTGTCCAGCGGCGTGGAATTGAGCGCGTTGAAGATCATTGGTCCGGGAGGATAGATCTCTTTGCCCGCCGCGCGCTCCTGTTGCAGGAATGTGCGCAACTCTGCCATGTAAGGCTGGTCGAATTCGGCACGCAGTGCCTCCTTCCAGCTCGGTTCGAGTTTGATACGGTCGTCAGCAGTCATGGTTACATCCGGCAAAAACAATGGGGCGAACCCTAGGAAACCCTATCTCCCTTGTCAATTGATCTGATACAGATCCGGCACTTTCCTATAGAGCGATCATACTAAACGCTCAATTTACCGATCGAGGTCATGATGAATCTGCACTTCGAAGAACTCACCGGCACCGACGGCGCACGCATCGGCATCGCCAGCCTGGATGCCGAAAAGTCCCTCAACGCCCTCTCCTTGCCGATGATCAACGCCCTGCGCGATCAACTGGATGCCTGGGCCAAGGAGCCACAGATCGTTTGCGTGCTGCTGCGCGGCAATGGCGGCAAGGCTTTTTGCGCCGGCGGGGAAGTACGCAGCCTGGTGGAGGCGTGTCGCGCCCTTCCCGGCGAAGTGCCGCCCTTGGCTGCACACTTCTTTGCGGCAGAATATCGCCTCGACTTCAACCTGCACACCTACCCGAAACCGCTGATCTGCTGGGGGCATGGTTACGTGCTGGGCGGTGGCATGGGGCTGCTGCAAGGGGCGAGCATTCGGATCGTCACGCCAAGCAGCCGGCTGGCGATGCCGGAGATCGGCATCGGCTTGTACCCGGACGTCGGCGCCAGCTGGTTTCTATCGCGGTTGCCCGGCAAGCTCGGATTGTTTCTCGGCCTGACCGGCGCCCAGATGAACGGTCGCGATGCGATCGATCTGGACCTCGCCGACCGCTTCCTGCGCGATGATCAACAGCATGAGCTGATCGAAGGTTTGCTGCAATTGAACTGGCAGGAACAGACAGCCATGCAGCTCAACAGCCTGCTCAAGGCCATGCAGCAGGAAGCGATCGCGCAGATGCCGCAAGCGCAGTGGTTGCCTCGACGCGAGCTGATCGACGAACTGTTGGATGTCAGCGACGTTCGTTGCGCCTGGAAGGCCATCAGTGCGCTGCGCGATCATTCCGACCCGCTGCTCGGTCGTGCCGCCAAAACCATGGCTGAAGGCTCGCCCCTGACCGCTCATCTTGTGTGGGAACAGATCGTTCGCGCCCGGCACCTGTCACTGGCTCAAGTCTTTCAGATGGAATACACCATAAGCCTCAACTGCTGCCGTCATCCGGAGTTCAGCGAGGGCGTACGAGCGCGGTTGATCGACAAGGACCAGAAACCTCACTGGCACTGGCCGGACATCAACAATGTGCCGGAAGCGGCGGTGGAGGCGCATTTTCGCAAGGTATGGGAAGGTCGGCACCCTCTGGCCGATCTGTCTGAGTACTGAAATCCAGGCACAAAAAAAACGGCGCTTCATGCGCCGTTTTTAATTGAATGGTTAACGGTGGCCGTCTCGGCCATCGTGATCGCCGCGACCGCGGTGATCGCCTCTTCCATCACGGTGATCCCTGTGGCCTCGATAGCCATCGCCCCGGCCGCCTCGGTTCCGGCCATCCCAATCGCCCCGGTTACGACCGTCCCAACCACCGCGGTCATGACGGTCCCATCCGCGATTCTGGTAGCCGCGGTAGTCGTAATAGCGCGGTGCCGGTTGATAAACCCGCGGCTGGGAGTAATAACGCGGCGATGGCTGATAATACCGTGCAGGCGGTGAGTAATACCTGCGCGGGGCCGAGTAGTAACCACCATCAGAGTAGTAAGACCCGCCACCGGAGTAATACGGCGCTGGGGACGTGTAAACCTCGGAACGGTAGTAGCTGTCTCCTCCGTCGGAATAGGGTACGCACGCACCAAGAAACAATCCCAATAGAGCAATCAGCAGAATTTGGTGGAGCTTTTTTTGACAGAGCATGGCGGCCTCCTGGACCGCGAGTGAGCCACACCAGCGACGCTGGCAGGCGACAGTCAATTGTTCACAACTGTCGAAAGATCAGACAGTGAATTCGGAATCTGGTGCGTTCCTGTAACACGTTGAAACAAGTAGCCGATGAAAGGTTCTTCATCTTTCACACAAGAAAAACGGCACGTCCGTAAGCCGGACGCGCCGTTGCATTCATGAGCTGATCAGCGGTGCCCGCGATAGTGTCCGCCGCGATGGTAATGACGGGGACCACTGAAATAATAGTAACGATAGCCGCCGTAAAAACGCGGGCCGCCGTAGTAGTAAGGTGAGTAGTAATAGCCGGGATAGTAATAGGGTGTCGGATAAATATCACCGCCACCTGCATAGTAGTAACAGCCGGACAGGCCCAAACCAAAAAACACGCTGAGAAACATTTGGCGGAGCTTTTTTTGACAGAACATGGAGGCCTCCTGAAAGACCTGCAACAGCAGTCGACTCACACCTGTTTTGACTTTCAAACCTGCACCGAGTGCCAAACGGTATCGGCCTTCAGATCAGCGGCCAGCCCGTCCATCTACGGTGCACGGTTGCGCGCCAGCGCACCATGACAAGGCAAGGCGCACGCCCCCTTTATCCGCCCTCTTCCCTGCATGCCCCCACCCAGAGGGTTCAAGCCGAGTTGGCACGGCTCTCGCTTAACCAAAGGCGTGCAGGAGTCATCACAGGTTCGCGGCACCACAATTTGCAATGGCTGACTAGGGTTCCGGCTCGCTTAGGCGAGTGGCTGGTCCGAGAGTTGGCGACCTCCAGTTGAGGTTACACGGCGGGACAAAAGCCCGGGAGACAAGCCACCGTTCGCGGTGCCGCTGCCTTCCTGTCCGCCCTTGATCAACTGGAGAACCACACCATGTCCCGACTTCGTTTACCCACCCTGCTCGCCGCTGCTTTTGCAGCCCTCGTGAGCGTCTCGTCCCAAGCCGCACAGAAAGACCATTTCAGCGTCTGCTGGACTATTTATGCCGGCTGGATGCCCTGGGAATATGCCGGCAGCCAAGGCATCGTCGACAAATGGGCGAAAAAGTACGGCATCAAAATCGATGTGGTGCAGCTCAACGATTACGTCGAATCCATCAACCAATACACCGCCGGCCAGTTCGACGGCTGCACCATGACCAACATGGACGCGCTGACCATTCCGGCGGCCGGTGGCGTCGACAGCACAGCGCTGATCGTCAGCGACTTCTCCAACGGCAACGACGGCATCGTGCTCAAAGGTGAAGGCAAGAAAGTCGCCGACCTCAAGGGCATGGACGTCAATCTGGTTGAGCTCTCGGTGTCCCACTATCTATTGGCCCGAGCACTCGATTCGGTGGACCTCACCGAGAAAGACCTGAAAGTAGTCAACACCTCCGACGCCGACATCTCGGCCGCCTTCAACACCGATCAGGTCAACGCCGTCACCACCTGGAACCCGATGCTTTCGGACATCAAGGCCAAGCCCGGCGTGACCGAAGTCTTCAACTCCAGCCAGGTTCCCGGCGAAATCATGGACATGATGGTGGTCAACAGCGCCACCCTCAAAGACAACCCGGCCCTGGGCAAAGCGCTGACCGGCGCCTGGTTTGAAGTGGTGGCATTGATGAACGCCAAAAACGCCGCCAGCAAAGCCGCCCTCGAACACATGGCCAAAGCCTCGGGCACCGACCTTGCCGGTTTCCAGGCGCAACTCGACACCACCAAGCTGTTCGCCACCCCCCAGGAAGCCTTGGCGTTTTCCACCAGCAAGCAATTGCCCGACACCATGCGCAAGGTCGCCGAGTTTTCCTTTCAGCACGGCTTGCTGGGTGAAGGCGCCAAGGACACCAGCGCCATCGGAATGGCCTTCGCCAATGGCGTGACCAGCGGCGACAAGACCAACCTCAAGCTGCGCTTCGACCCGAGCTACGTGCAGATGGCTGCCGACTCCACGTTGTAACAACGGAGGACTAGGCCATGCGCCTGATCAATCGCCACCCGGATCGCCCGAGTCGCCTGCTGTTGGTGATCCTGCCGTTCGCCCTGGTGTTGTTCGCCTACTTCATGGGCTCGGCCGATCGGCTGATGGACAACCCCAACGACAAACTGCTGCCCAGTGCCGTGCAGATGACCGACGCGGTGAAACGCCTGGCCTTCACCGCCGACACCCGCACCGGTGAATACCTGCTCTGGCAAGACAGCGCCGCCAGCCTGCGACGGCTGGCCATCGGCCTCGGAATCAGTGCATTGGCCGGGCTGTGCCTGGGCATCGCCGCCGGGACCCTGCCGCTGTTTGGCGCACCGTTGTCGCCGGTACTTACCGTGCTGTCGATGGTGCCGCCGCTGGCGATCCTGCCGATTCTGTTCATCGTGTTCGGGCTGGGGGAGTTGTCGAAAGTGATGCTGATCGTGATCGGTATCACCCCGTGCCTGGCCCGGGATCTGGAACAGCGCGCCCGGGAAATTCCCGTCGAGTTGCTGATCAAGGCACAGACGCTTGGCGCTTCGACCTGGACCTTGATGCTGCGCGTGGTGCTGCCGCAATTACTGCCGCGTCTGCTGATCTCGCTGCGACTGATGCTGGGCTCGGCGTGGTTGTTCCTGATCGCTGCCGAAGCCATCGCCTCCACCGATGGTCTCGGCTATCGGATTTTCCTGGTGCGCCGCTACCTGGCGATGGACGTGATTTTGCCCTACGTGGTGTGGATCACCCTCCTCGCCTGGCTGATGGACTGGGGTCTGAAACGCCTGACCCAACGGGCGTTCCCTTGGTATGAAGGAGCGCGCGCATGAGCTTCATCACGGTGAAAAACGTCTGGCAGCAATATGCCGATCAGGTGGTACTCGAGGGATTGAACCTGAACGTCGACGAGGGTGAGTTCTGCACCTTGGTGGGTGCTTCAGGTTGCGGTAAATCGACTTTCCTGCGGCTACTGCTGGGCCAGGAACGGGCCAGTCGCGGCGAAATTTTGCTCGACGGCCAGGCCCTGGCCAGCGAACCGGATGCCAGCCGTGGCGTGGTATTCCAGCGCTACTCGGTGTTCCCGCACTTGAGCGTGCTGGACAACGTCGCCCTGGGCCTCGAACTGCCGCGCTCGCCCTTGCTGGGGCGGTTGTTCGGCAGCGCCAAACGCGAGGCGCGGGAACAGGCTTCGGTGTTGCTGCACAAAGTCGGCCTCGGTCACTCGCTGGACAAATACCCGGCGCAGCTCTCCGGCGGTATGCAGCAACGGCTGGCGATTGCCCAGGCGCTGATCATGAAGCCGCGTGTGTTGCTGCTCGACGAACCCTTCGGCGCGCTCGATCCGGGCATCCGCAAGGACATGCACGGCTTGCTGCTGGAACTGTGGCGCGAGACCCAGCTGACAGTGTTCATGGTCACCCATGACCTGTCCGAAGGTTTCAGCCTCGGCACCCGTTTGCTGGTGTTCGACAAGGTCCGCATCGACCCGCACGCCCCCGGCGCCTATGGCGCACGCATCACCTACGACATCCCTTTGAACAGCGACCGCCGCGCCAATCGCGCCGCCGTCGACGCCCTGCCGGCTCCGTTGGCAGGTTCGCTTCGCATCGCTTAGAGGAATTTACACATGACTGATTCGACCCAACTATTTGCGCCCTTCGCCGAAGAAATGCTCCCTGGCGGCGGCCATCGTTCCTTCGTTCTGAAACGCGGCCAATTGCTGCGCCTGACCGACCTGCGCGGCGGTGCCAATGTCAGCCTGACGCTGCTCAACGCCAACGAAAAAACCGAACGCCTGAACCTGCCCGACAGCCTCAAATGCCAACACACCGCCAAGCTCACCACCGGCCATTGCCTGTATTCGGACATGGGTCGGGTACTGGCGGCCATCACGGCCGATACCTGCGGCTGGAGCGACAGCCTCGGCGGCGTGCTGTGCGCTGAAGAGGTCGCGCAAAAGTACGGCGCGGGCCGCTATCAGGAACTGCGCAATGGCTTCTTTCGCAACGGCACCGACAACCTGTTGGTGGAACTGGGCAAGTGGGGTTTGGGCCTGTCCGATCTGTTGATGACCCTCAACCTGTTCAGCCGTGTGAACGTCGATGAGGCCGGGCATTTCCACTTCGTCGAAGGCCATTCCAAGGCCGGTGATTACATCGAGTTGTATGCGCCGATGGACACCCTGGTGGTGCTCACCGCGCTGCAACATCCGATGGATCCGGCGCCTGAGTACGCACCCAAACCGCTGAAGCTCAGCTGGATGAACGCCGATCCCAGTGTCGCCGAACACTGCCGCACCTCGCGCCCGGAAAACGAGCGCGGCTTCATCAACACCGACCGTCTGTTCGCTTGAGGATCGCTGCCATGTCACTTGTTATCACCACCGCTCAACAGCTGCCTGAAGCCGCGGTGTACCGCGCCACCATCCCCGCCGGCGAACCCTGGCTGATGGAGGTCAAGGCCGGCCAGACCTTGCGCATCCTCGACCTGGAAGGCAATCAGGCCGTCGACACTCTGTTCTACAGTCTCGCCAATCCCAAGGAGCGCTATGACGTACAGCGAACGTTGCGTCGGCAGAACAGCGTCTACCTGAGCACCGGCAGCGTGCTCTATTCCAACCTCGGCAAACCGATGCTGACCATCGTCGCTGACACTTGCGGGCGTCACGACACCCTCGGCGGTGCCTGCGCCCAAGAGAGCAACACCGTGCGTTATGCGTTGGAGAAACGCTACATGCACAGCTGCCGCGACAATTACCTGCGCGCCTGTGTCCACGATGGTCGGCTGGGCAAGGGAGACATCGGGCCGAACATCAACTTCTTCATGAACGTGCCGGTGACGGCCGACGGCGGGCTGACGTTCGAAGACGGGATTTCGGCGCCGGGCAAATACGTCGACCTGCGGGCCGAGATGGACGTGATCGTGCTGATCTCCAACTGCCCGCAACTGAACAACCCATGCAACGCCTACAACCCGACGCCTGCGGAGCTATTGGTATGGAACTGAAATTTTCGCGTTTGCGGCGGTGGTTGTTTGTCTTGTGTCAGGCCCGTTCAGGCCAGTGCATCAAAAAGTAAGAACCCCACAACCCAAATGTGGGAGCGAGCCTGCTCGCGATGGCGTCAGCACATTCACCATTGATGTCGACTGATACACCGCTATCGCGAGCAGGCTCGCTCCCACAGGAGGCACGGTGTTTTTGAAGTGAACTGATTCTGCCGCCGGGGACGACCTCGGCGCCTATCGAAAAACTGCGGGACGGCCCGCATCCCAGGTCGAGGCTGATGCGTTATCGCCTCCGGGGGTTATGCCATGTTCGAAAAAGTCCTCATTGCCAACCGCGGCGCCATTGCCTGTCGCATCTTGCGTACCTTGGGTGAACTGCAGGTCAAGGGCGTCGCGGTTTACTCCGAAGCCGACGCCGCCAGCCTGCATATCCTGCAAGCCGACGAAGCCCACTGCCTGGGCGAAGGCGCTGCCGCCGGCACTTATCTGGCCGTGGAAAAAATCCTCGCCATCGCCAAAGCCACCGGCGCCACGGCGATTCATCCCGGTTACGGTTTTCTCTCGGAAAACGCCGCATTCGCCCAAGCCTGCGAAGAGGCCGACATCGCCTTCATCGGCCCCACACCGGAGCACCTGCGGGTGTTTGGCCTCAAGCACACCGCCCGTGCGCTGGCCAAGCAACACGGCGTGCCAATGCTCGAAGGTACCGAGCTGCTCGATAGCCTCGACGCAGCGTTGATAGCAGGCGAACAGGTCGGCTACCCGGTGATGCTCAAAAGCACCGCCGGCGGTGGCGGTATCGGTATGCGCGTGTGCCGCAGCGCTGCTGAACTGAGCGAGTCCTTCGAAGCCGTCAAACGCCTCGGTCAGAACAATTTCAGCGACGCCGGCGTGTTCATCGAGAAGTACATCCAGCGTGCCCGGCATCTGGAAGTGCAGGTCTTCGGCGACGGCCAGGGCGAGGTGCTTGCCCTCGGCGTACGCGACTGCTCAGTGCAGCGACGCAACCAGAAAGTCCTCGAAGAAACCCCGGCGCCGAACCTGCCCGAGGGCATGGCCGAGGAACTCTGTGCAGCGGCCATCAAACTGGCTAAAGCGGTGAATTACCGCAGCGCGGGCACTGTTGAGTTCGTCTTCGACAGCGATGCCCAGCGTTTCTATTTTCTTGAAGTGAATACCCGTTTGCAGGTGGAGCACGGCGTCACCGAACAAGTGTGGGGCGTGGATCTGGTGCGCTGGATGGTGGAACTGGCGGCCGGTGATTTGCCGCCGCTGCGCGAGTTGAGCCAGGGATTGAAAGCCGACGGTCATGCGATTCAGGCACGACTCTATGCCGAAGATCCGGGTCGGGATTTCCAGCCGAGTCCCGGTCTGCTCACTGCCGTCAATTTCCCCGTTGCCGATGGCAAACACCTGCGCATCGACACTTGGGTCGAGGCCGGTTGCGAGATCCCGCCGTACTTCGATCCGATGATCGCCAAGGTCATCAGCTGGGCACCGACTCGCGAAGCAGCGCGCGCCGATCTGCATCAGGCTCTGGGCGACAGTCTGTTGTACGGGGTGGAAACCAACCGCGATTACTTGCGGCAGATTCTGCTCGATACACCCTTTGCCAGCGGCCAGCCGTGGACCCGTTGCCTGGAAGGCCTGGTCTATCAAGCCAACACCTTTGAAGTGCTCAGCGCCGGCACGCAGACCAGCGTTCAGGACTATCCGGGACGCCTCGGTTACTGGGCGGTGGGCGTGCCGCCGTCGGGGCCGATGGACAGCCGGGCGCTGCGTCTGGGCAATCGCTTGCTGGGTAATGATGAAGGTGCAGCAGCGCTGGAAATCACCATGAGCGGGCCGCTGCTGCGTTTCAATTGTGAGGCGGTGGTGGCCGTTACGGGTGCGGTGATTGCGTTGATACTGAACGGTGAGGCGGTGCCGATGAATACCGCACTGTTGATTCCCGCCGGTGCCACTTTGAGCTTCGGCACCATTGGCGGTGCAGGCGCGCGCAGCTATCTGTGCCTGCGCGGCGGCGTGCAAGTGCCGGATTATCTGGGTAGCAAAAGTACCTTCACCCTCGGCCAGTTTGGTGGCCATGCCGGTCGTGCATTGCGCACTGGCGACGTATTGCATATTCCGGCCTTGAGCGACCACAGCGCCGGGCAAAACCTGATGACACAACACGTTACCGAGTTGCCCGCCGTGCGGCAGATTCGGGTGATCTACGGCCCTCACGGCGCCCCGGAATATTTCACCGAAAACTACATCGGCACCTTCTTCGCCACGCAGTGGGAAGTGCATTTCAACTCCAGCCGCACCGGCGTGCGGCTGATCGGGCCGAAGCCTGAATGGGCGCGGGCCGATGGGGGTGAAGCCGGGCTGCATCCGTCGAATATTCACGACAATCCGTACGCGATTGGCGCGGTGGATTTCACCGGTGACATGCCAGTGATTCTGGGGCCGGATGGCCCGAGCTTGGGCGGGTTTGTCTGCCCGGTGACGGTGATCGAGGCGGACCTTTGGCAGCTGGGGCAGCTCAAGGCTGGGGACAAGGTGCAGTTCGTCCCGGTCGATCTCAAGACCGCCCGACAACTCGCCCTGAAATGGGATTCCCCCTGTGGGAGCGAGCCTGCTCGCGATAGCGGTGTGTCAGTCACCTCGATGCCGGATGCTCTGCCGCCATCGCGTGCAGGCTCGCTCCCACAGGGGGCTGTGTCGCCTGTGGTGTTGGATTTGGGTCAGGGGGATACGCAGCTGGTTGCCAGATTGTCAGGCGACACGCATCTGCTACTTGAGATCGGGGCCCCCGAGCTGGACCTGGTCCTGCGCTTTCGAGCCCACGCGCTGATGCAGGCATTGGAAAGCAAACACCTGCACGGCGTGATCGACCTGACACCGGGCATCCGCTCGCTGCAAGTGCACTACCAACCGGAGCAACTGCCGCTGGCCGATCTGCTGGGGATTGTCGCCGGTGAATGGGATGCCGTGTGCGCCGCCAAGGACCTGCAAGTGCCCTCGCGCATTGTCCATCTGCCACTGTCCTGGGATGACCCGGCCTGTCAGTTGGCGATCGAGAAATACATGACCACCGTACGCAAAGACGCCCCCTGGTGCCCGAGCAATCTAGAGTTCATCCGCCGCATCAACGACCTGCCGAACCTCGACGAAGTGCAACGCACAGTGTTCGACGCCAGCTATCTGGTCATGGGCCTGGGCGACGTCTACCTCGGCGCACCGGTCGCCACCCCGCTCGATCCTCGGCATCGCCTGGTGACTACCAAGTACAACCCGGCCCGCACCTGGACCGCGGAAAACTCGGTAGGCATCGGCGGCGCCTACCTGTGTGTGTACGGCATGGAAGGCCCCGGTGGTTATCAGTTCGTCGGCCGCACCTTGCAGATGTGGAACCGCTACCGTGAGGTTGCAGCGTTCGACGGCAAGCCGTGGCTGCTGCGCTTCTTCGATCAGATCCGGTTCTACCCGGTGAGCGCCGATGAACTGCTGCGCATTCGTCGGGATTTCCCGCTTGGGCGTTTTGATCTGAACATCGAACACAGTCAGCTGAATCTGGCGGATTACCAGGCGTTTTTGGCGAAAGAAGCTCAGAGCATCGCGGCATTTCGGGATCAGCAAAAAAGCGCGTTCAACGCCGAGCGCGAACGCTGGATAGCCAGCGGCCAGGCGCATTTCGACAGCGAAGAGCTGGCCCCGGAAGTGACCGAAGATGCACCGCTGGCCGACGGTCAGCAGAGCATCGACAGCCACATCGCCGGCAACCTCTGGCAGGTTCAGGTGCAGGCTGGCAGCAGGGTCGCGGCGGGGGATGTGCTGGTGATTCTGGAGTCGATGAAGATGGAAATCCCGCTGCTCGCGCCCATGGCGGGCGTGGTGCGCGAGATTCGCGTGCAACCGGGTTCGGCGGTGCGCGCCGGGCAGCGTGTGGTGGTGCTGGAACTCGACTCAAGCCATTGAAAAAGGATTAACGCCATGAACATCAATCTGCAACTCGACGCCCTGCGCAACGCTTACCGTGACAGCAGCACTACGCCTCGGCAACTGCTGTTGAACCTGCGGGAAAAAGCCGCGGCACTGAACCCGGACTATCACCTGTTCATCCATTTGCTCAGTGTCGAGGAACTGGAACCGTACCTCGCCGCACTCGACGGTCGTGACCCAGGCAGCCTGCCGCTGTACGGCGTGCCGTTCGCGATCAAGGACAACATCGACCTGGCGGGCATTCCCACCACGGCAGCGTGCCCGGCGTTTGCCTATGTGCCGGAGCGCTCGGCAACCGTCGTCGAGCAACTGCTGGCGCTGGGTGCGATTCCGTTGGGCAAGACCAATCTCGACCAGTTCGCCACTGGCCTCAATGGCAGCCGCTCGCCGTATGGCGCTTGCCCGAACAGCGTGTTGCCTGAGTATCCGTCGGGCGGTTCCAGCGCCGGATCTTCATTGGCGGTGGCACTCGGCGTGGCGAGTTTTTCCCTGGGCACGGACACGGCAGGCTCCGGTCGGGTGCCGGCGGCATTGAATAATCTGGTCGGTTTGAAAGCCAGCAAAGGGCTGATCTCCACGGCTGGTGTGGTTCCAGCCTGTCGAACGCTCGATTGCGTCACGACCTTCACAGCCACCGCCCGGGAAGCCAGTCAGTTGCTGGCGCTCACCGCTCATCTCGATCCACGGGACGAATACAGCCGCAGTAATCCACTGTGGAATGACGGCTCGGCCTTCGGCACACCGCGTCCATTGCGTTTCGGCGTACCCCGTGCGCAGGATCTGGCGTTCTTCGGCTGCCCTGAAGGCCCATTGCTCTTCGGCGACGCCATCGACCAGCTCAAAGCCTTGGGCGGCGAAGCGGTCGAACTGGATTTGTCGCCGTTTCTCGAAGCGGCGCGGTTGCTCTACGAAGGGCCGTGGGTGGCGGAACGTTACAGCGTGGCCGGCGAGTTGATGGAGCAACATCCTCGAGCCGTGCTGCCGGTGATTCGCGCCGTATTGGCCAAGGCTCCAGCGGTGACTGGCGTGCAAACCTTCCGCGCCCAATACCGTCTGCAGGCTTTGAAAGCACTGTGCGACAAAGCTCTGGAAGGCCTTGATTGCGTGGTCACGCCAACCATTGGCCGCCCGGTGACACGGGCGGAGCTTGCGGCCGAACCGGTGCTGCGCAACTCGGAACTGGGCTACTACACCAACTTCATGAACCTGCTCGATTACGCCGCCGTCGCCGTGCCCAGCGGATTCATGGGCAATGGTTTGCCATGGGGCGTGACGTTGTTCGGACGGGCGTTTACCGATCAGTATCTGTTGAGCGTGGCGGATGCCTTGCAACGTCAGCAAGGGTTGGCCGCGTCTGCGCCGACGAATATTGCGCGCAATGATCGCGCACGGCTGGTGGTCTGCGGAGCACATCTGGATGGGCTGGCGCTGAACTGGCAACTCAAGCTGCGTGGAGCCCGTTTGCTCGAAGCTACTCACAGTTCCCCCGACTATCAGTTGTATGCCCTGGCCGGTGGCCCACCCTATCGCCCTGGCATGGTCCGAGTGAAGGAAGGTGGCGCGGCGATTGCGGTGGAAGTATGGGAGTTGCCAAGCAGCGAGTTGGGTTCGTTCCTGACCGCCATTCCGGCGCCGCTGGGGTTGGGCAAGGTACAACTGGCGGATGGGCGTTGGGAGAGTGGGTTTATCTGTGAGCCTTATGGGCTGGAGGGGGCGGTGGATATCAGTCATTTGGGCGGGTGGCGTGCGTATCTGAACGATCGGCGTTGATTTCCAGGATCGCCGGCTTGCGCAGGAGTGCTTGCCGGTCGATCATGCGCGGTCTCTGGCCAGGCAAACCGGCCGTAATCGAATGCCCCTTCATGAATAAACCTGACCTCTGCCCGGCTTGCGGCGCCTCCAACGACTGCAGCCTGGCTGACCCGCGAACCGTCGATCGTGCCTGCTGGTGCTACGGCGTCAGCATCGATCCGGCGGTGCTTCAGGCGCTGCCCACCGAATTGCGCGACAAGTCCTGCCTGTGCCCGGCCTGCGCCCAGGTCGAGATGCAGTTGCAAGCAGCCGCTGAGCCGATCACGTAAGATGCGCGGCGCTCTCCCACCGAATCCTCCCACCGAACCCTAGCCATGCGCGTTGACCGCTTCCTCAGCAACCTGCCCCGCTTCAACCGTAAGCAGGTACGCCTGTTGCTGGTGGAAAAGCGCGTCAGGGTCGACGGAGAAGTCGTCAGCGACCCTCACGCCGAGGTACTCGAATTCAGCCGCGTGGAAGTCGACGACGAGGTGCTGCAAGTTGGCAAGCCGGCCCGCTACTTCATGCTGCACAAACCACCCGGTTGCGTCAGTGCGACCCGCGACCCGCAACACCCGACCGTGCTCGACCTGATCGGCGAACCGGACAAGGAAGACCTGCACATCGCCGGTCGCCTGGACTTCAACACCACCGGCCTGATGCTGATCACCAACGATGGCAGCTGGTCGCGACGCCTGACCCAACCGCAGACCAAACTGCCCAAGGTCTACTACGTCGAGACCGAGCAGGACATCACTGCCGAATACGCGATCACCTTCGCCAAAGGCCTGTATTTCGCCTTCGAAGACCTCACCACACAACCGGCCGAACTGGTCGTACTCGGGCCAAAATCTGCGCGCCTGAGCATCGTCGAGGGCCGCTATCATCAGGTCAAACGGATGTTCGGCCACTTCGACAACAAGGTGTTGCGCCTGCACCGCGAATGCATGGGTCCGCTGGTGCTCGACGACACGTTGAAGCCCGGCGAATACCGGTCGTTGAGCAGCGATGAGATCCGAATGATCTAAGCAGGCGACCGCTCAGCAGAAGCCGCTGAAAATTTTACGAAAGATACTTGCGCGATGACGTGACCCCTGCTTGAATCAGGACGTCGGCGCGAAACGTGACCGACGAGTCACAAAACTACTCTAAGAAACTTTTTGCCGGCAGAGAACCCTCAGGTTCCGCCTTCCCCCGGCAAACTGCCCGCTTATAACAATACCCGTCGGCCGGCTTTCAATGGATCGACATGGGCCTTCAAAATTCCAGGCGTATGCCTACCTGTCACAAAGCTCGTGCAATCTGATTTGCGCGCATACCCGCTTGCCAGGAGTCTTATGTCATGAGGCCAGAAATCGCTGTGCTGGATATACAGGGTCAGTATCGGGTTTACACGGAGTTCTATCGCGCAGACGCCGCAGAGAAGACCATTATTCTGGTCAACGGCTCGATGTCCACGACTGCGTCGTTTGCCCAAACCGTGAAAAACCTTTATCCGCAGTTCAATGTGGTGTGCTACGACCAGCCCTACGCGGGCAAGTCCAAGGCTCACAACCTGCATGAGAAAATGCTGACCAAGGAAATCGAAGGGCAGATCCTCCTTGAGCTGATCGACCACTTCGCCGCCGAACACGTGCTGTCGTTTTCCTTTGGTGGCGCCGCCACGCTCGTCGCCCTGGCCCAACGGCCACGGCGCATCGAAAAGGCCGTGATCAGCTCGTTCTCGCCGGTGGTCAACGAGCACATGCTCGACTACCTTGAGCGCGGTGTCGATTATCTCGGCAGCCGGGACGGGAACCGGGTCGGTGACCTGGTGAACAGCACCATCGGCAAACACCTGCCCTCGCTGTTCAAGCGCTTCAACTACCGTCACGTCAGTTCGTTGGCCGAACATGAATACGGGCAGATGCATTTTCACATCAGCGACGTGCTCAACAGCGACCGCCAGTGCTACCTGAACGCGGCGAAGAAAATCAACGTGCCGGTGCTGTTCATGAACGGCGAATGGGACGAGTACACCGCCGCCGCCGATGCAAAGCTGTTCGCCGGTCACGTGCAGCACAGCACCTTCAGCACCCTGCAGGCCACCGGCCACTTTCTCGACATGGAGCACAAAGCCGCCTGCCGAGACAGTCGCAACGCACTGCTGGGCTTTCTGAAACCGACGCAACACGAAAGCCGACCGCGTTACCACTACGTCCAGGACCACCATGCATTGGCAATCTGAAACAGAGTCATCGCGAGCAAGCTCAGCCCTGCAGCGTTAAGCGCATTCCTGCAGGAGCGAGGCTTGCCCGCGAATGACCGCTACGCGGTCGATGCTTTCGTTTCACCCGTGCTAAAGCCATCGCGCGCAAAGAAAAACTTCATTTTCACGCGCACATCTGGTACAAAGTCAGCCGCTCTGAGCGGGTGTCGTATAATGGCATTACTCCAGCTTCCCAAGCTGATAACGAGGGTTCGATTCCCTTCACCCGCTCCAATCGAATTTTTGTCTCACGTCAGTTTTTGACGGGGGATGCAGGTAAAGAAAAACCGGCCTTGATGGCCGGTTTTTTTGTGTCTGGGGTTTGGTGACCCTCCGGACCTTGACGCCTCCCGCCCCGCAAACTAGCGAATGCTATACTTCCTACGAATTGCATCAAGTGTGCAGCGTTCCCCACGTGCACAGACATCGACTGCAAATCTCAGTTAACGGCTGCAGGACAAAGGAGGTCTACAGCCAGCGCGAGATGGGAGGTGTGGCATGAATCGGCACTATTACATCAGTGACAATCTCGACGATCTCGAGGCCGTTGAAAATGAACTGGAAGCCAACGGCATCAATACCGAACAAATTCATGTGCTCAGTGAACAAGTGGCTGATGTTGAAGAACATCACCTCCACGAGGTTAACTCGTTGATGAAACAGGATGTTGTTCACTCTGGCGAGATTGGAGCTGTGGTCGGCGTGCCACTCGCGGCGCTGGTCCTTGGCGGCGCCTATTGGATGGGCTGGACCGAATCCGCCGCAGGCTGGGTGCCTTTTATCTTCCTGGCCATCGTTATATTTGGCTTCTGCATCTGGGAAGGCGGTTTTTTTGGCATCCAGGTGCCGAATGCTCACTTCCGCAATTTCAAACAGATGGTAGAAGAAGGAAAACATATCTTCTTTGTGGATGTTGAACCGAATCAGGAACCGATATTGGACCGGGTAATCGAACATCATCCAACGCTGACGATCGCCGGCACGGGAACGGCAGCCCCCCACTGGACAGTGGCCTGGCAGCACAAATGGCATCAGTTCAAGCGAGTGATATCGGGTTAGCCCTGAAGACTCATGGCCATCCGGAAGCTGCTTACTGGCCGAAGGAAATGACCCGGCTGAGGAAAACATAGTCCGCCTCGGTGGCCATCAGTCCGACGAGCACCAATAAACATAACGGTGGCACCAATATGGCGTAGACCATGGCCAACCGTTCCCAGGCCATATGCATGAAGATGGAGACAATCAAACCTGCCTTCAACAACATGAAAGTGATAATCAGGGACCACCGAAGGTAGCCATGGAAGTGGAAGTAGTCGACAAGGTACGACAGCGTGCTGAGGACGAATAACAGCCCCCAGATTTTAAGGTACAAGCTGATTGGATGTTGCTGACCCTGAGCATGTGCCATCACCCGTGCTCCTCTACCATAAATAGAAGAAAGCAAAAATAAACACCCACACCAAATCCACGAAGTGCCAGTAAAGCCCGGCTATCTCGACGTTCTGATAGTTTCCGGAACGCTCATAATCTCCCCGCAGTACTTTCAACGCCACAATGCTGAGGTAGATGGCGCCGATTGACACATGCAGTCCGTGGAAACCGGTAATCATGAAAAAGCTGGCACCAAATTGCGCCGCCCCCATGGGGTTCCCCCAGGGACGCACCCCTTCTGCGATAAGTTTGCTCCATTCAAATGCCTGCATGCCGACGAAGGTCACACCCAAGGCAGCGGTCGCCAGCATCAGCGCAGTGGTTTTGGCGCGATCACGGCGATAGGCGAAATTAACGGCCATGGCCATGGTGCCGCTGCTACTGATCAGCACAAAGGTCATGATGGCGATCAGAATAAGCGGGATTTCTTTACCGCCGATCGTCAATGCGAACACTTCGCTGGGGTTCGGCCAGGCGGTGGTGATGGTCATGCGTACCGACATATAGCCGGTTAAAAAACAGGTGAATATAAACGTATCGCTGAGCAGGAATATCCACATCATCGCCTTGCCCCAAGGGACCTGCTTGAAGGCCTCTCTATCCGAGGACCAGTCGCTGGCGATGCCCTGCCATCCCGGTGCAGGCGGTGAGTCTGGTGGATTGGATGAACTGGATTCGACTGGGGCAAGTGGGGGCGATGCCATGGCTTTTCACCTCAGGCCGCAGAATCTGGCGATCGCTTCATAGGTTTGCGGCGTGCTGGCCAGCAAAGCGAACAGCACGAACCAAAGACCCAGTAAGTAGTGCCAATAGGTGGTACAGAGTTCTACGCTGACGCGCAGTTGCGGCAACGGCACGCGACGCAGGAATTTAGCGACGATTATGCTCCAGGCTATCAGCCCGCCCAGCAGGTGGAGCCCATGCAGGCCGGTCAACAGGTAGAAGAAACTGTTGGCCGGATTGCTGGCGACAAAGTAGCCCCAGGCGACAAACTGCTGCCAGACCCAGAGTTGCCCCACTAGAAAGGCAATGGCAAATACGCCCCCCAATGCAAAACCAATGATTGTTGCGTCCAGTCGAGCCTGCCGGGCGGCCATACGCGACCACTGCAGTGCGATGCAACTGAATACCAGAAAAGCCGAATTCAGCCATAGCTGCCAGAGATTGGCTAACGGCGCCAAGGGGTCTGTCAGGGGGAGCCAGTCGGCCATTTGTGAACGGGCAATAAAGGCGAAAAGGAAGAGAAAGAATAACGAACTCACCACGACCAGGAACAAGCGCAGGCCCACTCTTGCGATTTGGCCTCTATCGGCACCCTCGGGGGCCTGGATACCTCCTGGGTCGCGACTCCAACTGCCGCCGGGGTCAGCGCCGTCGGCGTTTCTCAATAGCAGCCTTTTCATGTTTTAACGTCCGCTATCTTGGTTCCGGCACTCAGTTGCCGCATCTGCTCCAGCTCCTCGGCGGAGACCGTTTGCGGAACGAAATCCTGCTCTATCCCCGGCACACTGTAGTCATAGGCCCAGCGATGCACGACCGGTAGCTTCGCTCCCCAGTTACCGTGTATCGGCGGGGTGTTCGGCGTTTGCCATTCCAGACTGGCCGCGCCCCAGGGATTACTGCCTGCAGGCTTGCCCTTGAATGCACTCCAGGCCAGGTTGAACAGGAACAGCAACTGGGAAACGCCGACGATCAATGCGATCACCGTAATGAAGGCATTCAACTCTTGCGCCGACTGCGGGATGAACGCGTAGTTTTCATAGGCGTAGTAGCGGCGTGGCATCCCCTGAAAACCCAGGTAGTGCATGGGGAAGAAGATGGCGTAGGTGCCCAGAAAGGTAATCCAGAAATGCAGCTTGCCCAGGGTGTCGTTCAACATGCGCCCGGTGACTTTCGGGAACCAATGATAAATACCGCCGAACACCACCAGTACCGGCGCGACCCCCATGACCATATGAAAATGGGCGACGACGAAATAGGTGTCCGAGAGCGGAATATCCACGATCACATTGCCGAGAAACAACCCGGTCAGACCGCCGACCAGGAAGGTGATGATAAAGGCCAGGGCAAACAGCATCGGCACGGTCAGATGAATATCGCCGCGCCACAGGGTCAGCACCCAGTTGTAGACTTTCAGTGCGGTCGGCACCGCGATGATCAAGGTGGTAACGGCGAAGAAAAAGCCAAAGTAAGGGTTCATTCCGCTGACATACATATGGTGCGCCCAGACCACAAAGCTGAGTACGCCAATCGCAATAATGGCCCACACCATCATTCGGTAGCCGAAGATATTTTTACGCGCATGCGTGCTGATCAAGTCGGAGACCAGACCAAACGCAGGGAGAGCAACGATGTAGACCTCCGGGTGGCCGAAGAACCAGAACAGGTGCTGAAATAATATCGGGCTGCCACCCTGGTGATCGAGCTGCTGCCCCAGCGAGATCATCGCCGGCATAAAGAAGCTGGTGCCCAATAGCTTGTCAAACAACATCATGACCGCGCTGACGAACAACGCCGGGAAAGCCAGCAAGGCCATAATCGAGGCCATGAAGATTCCCCATACGGAGAGCGGCATGCGAAACAATGTCATGCCGTGGGTGCGCGCCTGCAACACCGTGGTGACGTAGTTCAACCCGCCCATGGTGGCCGCGACAATAAAAATCGCCAGTGAGACGAGCATCAGGACGATGCCCCACTCGACCCCCGGTGTCCCCTGCGAAATGGACTGCGGCGGATAGAGCGTCCAGCCCGAACCGGTGGGACCGCCAGGAACAAAGAAACTGGAGAGCAACACCACTACCGCCACCAGGTAGAACCAGTAACTCAGCATGTTGACATAGGGGAAGACCATGTCGCGGGCGCCCACCATCAGCGGGATCAGATAATTACCAAAACCACCCAGAAACAAGGCCGTCAGCAAGTAAATGACCATGATCATGCCGTGCATGGTCATGGCCTGGTAGTAAGCACTGGCGTCCATGAACTCCAAAGCGCCGGGGAAGCCAATCTGTATGCGCATCAAGCCGGACAACACCACGGCGATAACGCCCACGAATATAGCCGTCAAGGAATATTGAATGGCTATGACCTTGTGGTCCTGACTCCAGATATATTTGGTCAGGAAGCTTTTGGGCTCGTGTAGTGCTTCTGTTTCGGCTTGCTCCGCATAGGCCATCACGTCATCCTCCTGTTCGAAGTTTCGGTGCATTCCTGGCTGCTTTACGGCTACTTCCCTGGCTCCGCCTTGCTCGCATCAGCGTCGGCATTCGCTTTGGATTTGATAAAAGCGATCAGTGCGTGCAACTCCTGATCACTCGGGATAAAGGCCGGCATGACGGCCGCATAGCCTTTGACGATTTTGGCGCCGGGATTAAGAATCGAATCCTTTATATAGCCCTCATCGGCCTTGATACTCGTGCCGTCGGCAAGGGTTACGGTCTCGCCATACAGGCCCTGCCAGCTGGGGCCGACGCCTTTGCTGCCATCGACACTGTGGCAGGCCAGACAGCCGAGCGACTCGGCCAGCCGCTGCCCCTGCGTCGCCAAGTCGTCACCTCTGTCCAGTTTTTCGCTGGCAGAAGGTTCTTGCTGCGCGGCACCCAGTGATTTGATCAGGGCGACGACAGCACCCAGTTCATCTTCAGTGAGAGTATAGGCCACCATGACTGGCGGGTAGCCCTGTACCAGGCGGGCCTTCGGATCGAGGATCGACTCTTTCAGGTAAGCCTCATCGACCAGCGCACGGGTGCCATCGGCAAACTGTTCAGTGCGGCCGTACAGCCCCTTCCATCCCGGGCCGAGACTGCTACTGCCATCCTGGCTATGGCAGGCACCGCAGCCGTATTTTTCGACCAACAAGCGACCTTTTTCCAGCACGCTGTCCTGACTGGGTTTGGCAGCTGTCGTTAATGTCTGCGCAAAAGTCGGTTGGCTGTTCAGCCATTGATCGAAGGCGCCCTGCTCTTCCACGATCATCTGGCCGCGCATGTTGTAATGACCGACGCCACAATACTCAGCGCAAAGAATTTCATACTTCCCGGTTTTAGTCGGCGTAAACCAAAAGTACGACACCATCCCCGGCACCATGTCCATCTTGCTGCGAATTTGCGGGATATAAAAATTGTGCAGCACATCTTTAGAGCGCAGTAAAACTTTCACAGGCTGATCGAGCGGAAGGCGAACTTCATTGCTCTTTATAAGCACATCGTCCTGTCCGACAGGATCCTTGGGATCAAGGCCGAGAGGATTGGTGAAATCAACAAACTTGATATCCGATTTACCCAGCTTCCCGTCCTGGCCGGCAAAACGAAAGGCCCACTGCCACTGCTGGGCGACCACTTCAAGTTCATAAGCATTTTTCGGCACATTGATGAAATCACTGTAAACAACCAGACCTGGCGCCAACATCGCGGCAATCCCTATCGAGGTCACGATAATTAACCATGTCTCCAGTTTTTTACTTTCTGGCTGGTAGTGCGCCCTGGAACCCTCCTTGTGACGATAACGCATCACGGCTACCGCCATAAATACCGTGATGGCAATGAAAAATATTCCGCTAATGATCAGGGTGATGAACAGGGTGGTGTCTATGGACCCCCAGTTGGAGGCTGCCGGTGTCGCATGCCAAGGCGCTAGTACATGGAACAACACTGATGCAATAACGATTAGTATCAAGATAATTGCTATTGCCATTTTCTCTTCATCCTATTCCTGTTGTTCACTGGTTATGCAAGCGCATCGCCACTGACGTCCAAGCAGGGCAGACAAATACCATCCATTCCGACGGTAAAGTCAGCAGGAAGTATAGTGCATGGACGGATCAAGCGCGTTTTGTGAAAAACCCTGGCGCCCGGATATTCCAATTCGAACATTAAGTTAATCGCTTAAAGCTATTCGCTACATATAACTATGGATATCAGCATTACGTACTAAATGGCGTAGAGAACTGATGCGGGTACAGCAAGCGAGGTCCGGTTGCCAGCTATACTCAATCCTGATGACGGGATGGCAGAACTGGCCAGAAGCGGATGGCTTGAGAAGACACAAGAGCTACAGAGTCCAGCAGTCCACGACGGAGGTTTCGTCATGAGCAACCTGACGATCGAAGGCTGGTGCAAACCCAGCGGCGCCCCAAAGTCCACCCCGGTGGGTGAGATCAGCTTTGATGTCGATGGCCCCCTCCATCTACGTCTGGAGGAAGCTGAAGAACGCCTACAGAAAACCCATGAGCCTGAAGCCATGGTTGATGTCGACATGAGCTCAATGGATTTGGTCTTGCCAGAGGGATACGACCCCTTGTCCGACTGCCAAATGCGCGTCTACTTGCAGCACGGGCGCGGTCAGTTCCATTTGGTCGGGCATCGAGCGAGCGATGGAAGCTTGATCTATACCAACGCGGTTTTGATTGATCAGCTGATTTAGAAGCTACTGCGTGATTCTCGGGGAACACAAAAACCGGTCCGACGTGGCCGGTTTTTTTATACCTGAAATTTGAGCGCCTCTTGCTCTTCAGCACCGTGGCAAAACCCTGCAATACAGAAAGCCGGTCCTCCCCAAGCCATCGCCAATTGCCCTCCTAGACTCATTTCATGTCGCTAACACATCGGTGTTCAGGAAGCATTGGTGGTTATAGTGTTGATTAGTGGATTTCAGTAGGTATAGTAACCACAAGCACACCACAGGGAGGTGATGTGAATAGCCGGTTTTTGATAAGCCAAATCGTTGCAGATGGCTGGTATCTGGTACGAATCAAGGGGAGCCATCACCATTTCAAGCACCCTACCAAGCCAGGACTGGTAACGGTTCCTCATCCGAAAAAGGATCTGCTCAAAAAAACGGCCATCAGTATTTTGCAACAGGCGCTGCTATGACAGCGCCTTAGGAGAATGACGAACATGCTTTACCCAATTGCAATCTCCATGGGCGATGATGAACACGCCTGGGGTGTTGAAGTACCGGATATTCCGGGTTGTTTCTCCGCTGGGGAGGATCTGGATGACGCCATGGCCATGGCGCGCGAAGCCATCGAAGGCCATTTCGAAATACTGGCCGAAGACGGGGCGCCGATTCCGCCCGCCAACAAAGTGACCCTGCATGCGGCCAATCCGCAGTACGCAGGGTGTACGTGGGCCGTGGTGGACATCGATGTCACCAAATACCTGGGCAAGGCCCAGAAACTCAACATCACCTTGCCCGGCTACTTGCTCAACCGCATCGACGAATACGTACTGCATCATCCGGAAGAGAAAAGTCGCTCCGGGTTTCTGGCCTCGGCGGCGCTCAAGGTGTTGCAGCAGGGCTGATGGTTCGAAGGTTGGTCAACCAAAGGGACAAACGACCAGGCATGTCCCTTTGTACGTCAGCGCGTCGCCACCATGAACAACCGTGGAAACGGCAACAGCACAGAACCATCACTCAGCGCCGGATAGGCCTTCTCGATTGCCGTCAGATACTGCTCGAGATACTGCACCCGCTCCGCTTCATTCAGCGGCTCAAGAAAAGGCCGCAAACCGCTGCCCTTGAACCACTCGACCACACCCGATGCGCCGTCCGCGAGGGGGTGATAGTAAGTGGTGCGCCATACATCGACGCGGGTGCAGTGGGCACGCAGCATCGAGTAGTAACCACCCGCATCCTCCATTTCCGTTCGCAGGCCTGCGGCCCTTGCCAGTTTGTCAGCCCAAGGGCCGTTCGCTGCGACCTCGCGCATCAACCTGTGCGACGGTTCGTTGAGGTTGTCGGGCATCTGAATCGCCAGGCTACCGCCGGGCGCAAGCCTGGCCACCAATGACGGCAGCAACCGGGTGTGATCGGGCAGCCACTGCAATACCGCATTGGCGAAAATCACGTCGAACGGGCCGGCATCGTTCCAGACATCGATGTCTGCGGTGTCGAATTGCACCTGAGGCAAGCGCTGGCGGGCGGCCTCGATCATATCGGGCGAACTGTCCACCCCTCGCACCGCGGCATTGGGAAAGCGCTGCACCAGCAACTCGGTGGAATTACCCGGGCCGCAACCGATGTCGATTGCCGATTGGACGTCCATTGTGGGGATGGCTGCCAGCAAGTCACGCGCCGGGCGCGTTCGCTCATCTTCAAACGCTACGTATTGTTTGGCGGACCAACTCATATCGTTCTCCTGTCAGTGCAGGTTGTAGCCAGAGGCAGACAACCGGTTCGCTACGATACATCGACCGATGTGCTCTGCCCTATCCCGACTTTTGGAGGGCGTAGGATCTGAGCCTTTTCTTATCGCAAAATCATCGAAAGCCATAACCAAAAGGACCGTTCGTCGACCGAAGGGCGAAGCGATTTTGACAGTATAAAAATGACATCTATAGTCCTACTCGCGGCCTGTTGGAAGGAACCCAACCCGTCATTTCAAGGCAAGGAGCAAGGCCAGCTCGTACCCCGTGATCGAGTGGGTTCCCCAGTAGTGTGTTCGCAACGGCCGCAAGGCAAACAAGCGTTGTCGTGCCTGGCAGGTAGCCAGGTAATCACTATGTTCAAAGGAGCTTTACTATGTCTCGAGTCACGGATGTACTTGTTTCGATCGACACCGAAACCATTCTGAAAAACTACCCGAACATCAGCAAAAACCCTGCTGCACCGACGATGATCGACGTCAATCATGTATACATGGTGACCAATCAGAACAACGTGGTGAGTGGCCAGGCCGGTGGCGAACTCAACTTGAAAGCACAGGTAGGCGATCTGATTCGCTGGCGTGAAACCAGCCTGTCGCTGGGCTTCGAGCAAGCAGTGATTTTCTACAAGTTCGTCGGTAACGCAGGCAACGAGTTGATCTCTACGCCCACACCACGCAAGGCTACCGCCTCCTTTGCAGTCCCTAACACCAGCAATCCGTCGGTGCCCAGCTGCCAGAAAGTCGATAACCATTACTGGTCTTCGGAAACCCTTGCTTGCGGCAGTGTGACCTATCACTTCCAGTTTCTGATCGTGAATCGCGACTGCCAGATCATCGGCTGCTGCACGTGGGATCCGTTCATCACCATCCATAACTGATGCTGGACCGGGCCCCTTGGCAACGAGGGGCCTACCAGGCTCGTTGCCGCCTCGGCTGGAACAGGATGTCTCGCTTGAACCGAAGCGGTTACCGTTTTGCGTCAACATCATGAAAGGATCCATGATGACTTCCGAACCGATTAGCTCCCCTTCGGCGGGCGCCGTGATAGCCAGTAGTGTGCTTCTGATTGTCGATGCCGAATCGTTGCTTTCACGCTATCCGCAACCCAGTCTTGAATCGCAAAAGCCGACGGTGATTGAAGATGGCTTCATCTTCCCCGTGACTAGTAGCACGACGACACAAAGTGCTGAAAATGACAGCAAAATAACGCTGACCGCCAGCAACGGAAAGGTCTTCCATATTCGCGGCAGAACCGTCAGCCTGCTGACCGAACATACGGTGGTGTTTCACGACCTGACGGTGGACGACGCCGGGGTTCTTTCGCCGCCCAAACTGATCGTTCACAGCGACCAGACAGTCCCCGCGCCCGACCCCGCCAACCCGACCCAGCCTGGCAGCCACAGCGCCGATGATCATTATTGGGAGTGTTCGCAACTGAGCACGGGCGTGACAGCCTGCGAACTGAACTTCATGCTGATCAACCAGCGCTGTGAAGCGGTGGGGTACTTCAGCTGGAAGACTGAGGTGACGCTGTCGGCGTGAATAGATAGATTCAGGCGCGGAACCTGTGGGAGCGGGCTTGCTCGCGAATGCGGTGTGTCAGGCGACATCAATATTGACTATGCCGACGTCTTCGCGAGCAAACCCGCTCCCACATGGATTCGCACTTTTCTTGGGGTGCAACGGTAGCAGCGACTCACCGCTATTTACTAGCCGCACCCTTCTCCTGCATCTGCACCGAAGACTTGGTTCCATCGGTGTTGTCTTTAGTCTCGTTATCCGAGTTATCGAAGCAGCCCTGCAACGCAAGCAGGCAGCAGCAGCAAAGGTAAAACGTGCGAGCGAGGTTAATGCTGTTCTCCAGTTTCAGGGGCCTGAAGTAGTGACCCATGTCGGTATAAATGGTTGCGACCTTCTCAGCCCCGAGCGACGAGCACCTACAGAGGGTTCAGCACACCGGCTTTTCATCCCGCAGCCAATATTCAGCAGAATTTTCGTTATGCCCGTGCTGTCTGAAAATCAGGCGCATCCCTATAAGGAGCACGGCAATGAAATTCGCAAATATTGCACAGAAACTCTCCCTGTGGGCCGGCCTGCCCCGGACATTTCTGGGGGCGATCGTTCTGATAATCCTGTGGGGTTTGAGCGGGCCGATTTTTCATTTCAACGATACCTGGCAATTGATCATCAACACCTCGACCACCATCATCACTTTCCTGATGGTGTTCCTGATCCAGAACACCCAGAACCGCGACACGGACATTTTGCACTTGAAGATCGATGAGTTATTGCGAGTAACGAAAGAAGCGCAGAACGCGATGCTGGATCTCGAATCGCTGGATCTCAAACAGTTGGAAGAATTGAGAAAGAAATATCGCAACCTCGGCGAGGGCGAAACGATTCCTCTGGACGGCACTGCCGTCCCGGAAACAAAGAAACAGGATTGAATGAATGTTGACTCATGCCCCGCGGGTGACCGGTGACGTCACCCGCGCCATTGGTGCTAACGACTGGCTTGCAGCTCTCTGGCCATTTGCAGGTGGTTTTGCAGTTTGGGCAAGGTTTCTTCGGCGAACGCTTTGATTTGCGGCACGTCCGTGGTCTGCGCTTGTTGTTGAAGCTGCTCGATGGTCTCTTGGGTGGTTTTCACCTGACTGGCGGCGTACGCCTGATCGAAGGACGCATCGTCCTTCACCTCCGGAATCAGGGTTTTGGCCTTGTCCATCACCTCTTCGCGTGGTGCGACCGGTAAATCGAGTTGCTTGGCAATTTTCGCCAGATGCTGGTTGGCGGTGGTGAGGTCGTTGATCACCACGATGGTGTAATCCTTGACCTCTTTGGATTCGGTTTTCTGGTGCGCCAGGCGACTGGCTTCGATGTCGGCCATGCCTTTGGCCGACGCTTCGTTGATGAATTCAGCAGCTGACTGGGCAAAGGCACTGTTGGCAAACAGCCCCAGTAACGTGACAAAACTGGCATTGCGTAAACGGGTGGCCATCCGGCTCATGGTCGCGCCCTCCTTCTTTGAAAATTCAAACGGGAGCTTGCGCCCCCGTCTTTTAATAAAACCATCTTCACTATTACCGGGATTTCTGACCACCTTTGCGGCCCATGCCGCCTTTCGCGGAGTCTTTATCAACGGTCGTCGTGGTGGTTTTCCCACCTTTGCGACCGGCTTCAGACGCTTTCGTTCGATCGTGGGCACTACCCGGACTTGGATTTTTGGAAGTAGGCATGGTTCTCATCCTCTTGGTGATGATCGCTGCGAGCAGCCGCCCGCATAGAATAAGAATTTCCATCCCCAAAAAGGTTTAGAAAAACTGGCAACGCTGCGACGAACGGTGACGGGCTTTCAGGCCCCGAGACGCAGGTGATGCTGGCGCTTGGCGCTGTACATCGCCTCATCGGCATGCCTGAACAACTGATTTTCTTCAGTCCCGTGTTCGGGGTAGCGCGCAACGCCAATGCTCGGCTGGATGCTCAGGTTATGCCCGTCCAGGCGCAGGGGCTGAACCAGCACCTGACGGATCTTTCCCGCCACACGCTCGGCATCCTCTGCGGCATGGATGCTGTGCAACAACACCACAAATTCATCACCGCCGATGCGCGCCACGGTATCGGTTTCACGCACGCAGCCCTTGAGCCGATTGGCGACCGCTTGCAACAGCATGTCGCCGACCGTATGACCGTGGGTGTCGTTGACATGCTTGAAGCGGTCGAGGTCGACGTAGAGCAAAGCCATTCGACCGGAGTCTGTTCGGGCCAGGTCCAGTGAGGCTTTGAGGCGTTCGCGCAGCAACTCGCGATTGGGCAACTGAGTCAGTTGGTCGTATTGAGCCATGCGCTGGAGCCGGGCATGCAATTGCTTGCGCTCGATAGCGGTCGCGACCTGCGCGCAAACATACTGCAGCAGTTCCTTGTCTTGCTCGGTATAACGCTCGCCGCCCGGTACGCTTTTAACGATCAACGCGCCAATGGTGCCGTTCTTCGAACTCAATGGCACGCCCAGCCAGCAGGGCGAATCCTGGCCCGCGACCAGTGCCGCAAACCCCGCGGGCGGATTGTCCTGATCCGGAGTCAGCAGGATCGGCAAGCCGCTGCGAATCACTTCACTGCAAAGACGCCCGGTCACAGTCCCGGGCTCTTCGGGTTGCGGTTCACGGTCGTCGACGTGATAGGGGAAATTCAGCTGCGCACAGTGCTCGTCATACAGCGCCACGGAGAAATTCAACGCCGGGAGCCATTCGCCGATGATCGAATGGACGCGTTTGAACAGCGCCAGCAGATCTTCTGCCGCATGGGCCGCCTCGGAGATTGCGTACAGCGCCGCTTGTCGGGACTCGGCCTGTTTGCGCTCGGTGATGTCGCGCGCCACGGCAATACGCAATTGGTCGACTTCCGACCAGCGTGCAGACCAGAGAATGTGCACCACCCGGCCGTCCTTGCGCAGGTAACGATTTTCAAAATTGAGCTTGGGCTCGCCGCCCATGATCTCCCGTGCGGCGTCGAGGGTACGCTGTCGGTCGGCGGGATGTACCAGATCGATCATCGGCTGGCCGATCAGCTCGTCGGGGGTGTAACCGAAAATGCGCTCGCAGGCCGCGCTGACAAATACGAAGCGACCTTGTTTATCCACCGCACAGACGGCGTCCAGCAAGAGGTCAATGTAGCTCGCCAGTGGGGCGGAATTACTGGTTTCCATAATGCCGAGAGCGTGTCCGGACAATGCAACATTGAACAACCCTCCCTGACCGGTCATACGCCCGAGCGTTGACTGTACGCTGACGCTTCCCTGCGATCAGCCTCAAGCCTTGTTCGTCACCAGCCCAGGCAGCGCATGCACCAAGGCATTGATGGAAAAACCGATGAACATTACCCCGCACAACCGGGTGATCGCCAGTTCATGACGCTGATACAACGTGCGCACCTGACGCGCCCCGACGATGCCTATGAGAATAGCGTAGGCCAAAAGGCCACCAACGAAGCTCAGGATGATCAACCAGGGCAACATCGACCAATGCAGCAATTCTGCACGGCTGGACAACAGCGCAGTAAAGGTCGCCACTGCCACCGGATAAGCCTTGGGGTTGGTCAGACCGAACAGGATGCCGTGCCAGAATGGCTGCCGCGCCGGCCCCTGAGGCGCCTCGGCACTGCCGCGACGAGCCCGCACCGCGCGCAGGCCCAGCCAGAACAGGTAGAGCCCACTGAGTACGCCCAACACATCGAACGCAGTGCTGCCGATTTCCCGCGCACCGACAATCGCGATCAGCGCCGTGCTGCACCAGACCACGTCGCCCAGCAAATGCCCGCACAGAAACCCCGCTCCAGCCCGCCGCCCGCGCGCCGCGCCGATGCCGAACACCGCCAGCACACCCGGGCCCGGCGTGATGCCATAAATGAAGCCCGAGGCGAGAACGGCCATTAGCAGCGATGGAGTCATGGGAATTCCTGTTGAAACGCCGGATGAATGGACGCAAGTCTATCCCAGGACCCTGAGCATCGACTCACTGATCGTCGAAGAACTTCATCCCCGCATACGGCCGTTGCCGACAAGCCGTCAGCCGCGACGCCAGATCCCCGACATGCGCCTCAAGCTTGTGCCCGTCCGGGTCAAGAAAATAGAACGACGCGCCTTCGCTACGGTTGTCCCACCACTCCTGCACGTTGGCGGATCGCAGGTGTTCGACGAACAACGGGAAGTGCGCAGAATCGATACTGAAGGCGTAATGGGTGTAGTCAGCAGCGGGCGCGGATTCGCGTAGCGGATCGAGAGAAAGGCACAGCCACAGACCGGGTAATGAAAGATAGGCGCCGGTGTCCCACGTGGCTTCAAGCTGAAGTTGCAGCAGATCGCGATAGAACGCCACGCTGCGGTTCAGGTCGGTGACGGCGAGGGTCAGGTGGTTGAGGCCGGTTAGCATGGGTTTCGTAACCTTGAGTGCTCTGGGTGGTTGCGAATGGAGCGTACAACTTAAACGGCCTTGAGCGTATAGCCGCTGGGGGTTTGTTGGCTGTGAGTCAGTCATCGCGAGCAGGCTCGCTCCCACAGGGGTTATCGTCGTTCACAGATTCCGAGTACGACACACATCTACTGTGGGAGCGAGCCTGCTCGCGATGGCGTCCGGTCCAACACCGCAATCTCAGAACTTATCTAGCGTGCGCAGCTTCTGCGGCAATCCCCATAGCAGCAACTTCACAAGGGAGTCCCGATTGTTTTTGTTGTCTGGCTGAGGTGTTCAGTGAACGCGCTTTTTTGTAGGGGTTCGTGGTGGGTTCAGGAAGGCGTGGGGTGCAGGTCGCAATTGCGCCCGGCCTTGGCGAGTTGTCCGGGTACCTCGTGGCCCAACAACGCGGGCAATCCTCGGGACAACCTCAGCAACAACGGCAGATCGATGCCGGTGTGAATACCGATTTCATCGCACAGGTTGACCAGATCTTCAGTGCAGATATTGCCCGAGGCACCCGGCGCAAACGGGCAACCGCCAAGGCCGCCGAGACGGCGAATCAGGCTTTTTTGCAGCATGGGAGGGCTCGATGATTTCGGTTCGACTGAGTCGGCAGGATAGGCCGGTTTCGTTTCGTCCCCGCCATCCAATTGCCCAATGAACAAGACATGCCCCCCTGGAATTCGCCGCGTTGCAGGAAAAACTTCAGGTTAATATCCGCCTCTTTGTCAGTCTCAAACGAACCGAACAATACAGCCGGGACATCGGCTGCTGAAAAACTCAGGGAAGATCCAATGAAGAGCAGCACCACCCTCCTCATCACCTGCTGCACGGTTTTTCTCGCTCAATTGGGCATGAGCATTTATCTGTCGGCGCTGCCGGAAATTGCCCGGGATCTAACCGCCGATGCCTCGCAGGTTTCATGGGGGCTGGCAGTGTATCTGATCGGCATGGCGCTGCCGATGCTGTTCTGGGGCAGCCTCGGTCAACGCATTGGCCGTAAACCGGTGCTGCTCGCGGCGCTCGGTATCTATGGGGTGGGTAACCTGGCCCTGCCCTTGGGCCAGACGCTGGAGTCGTTCCTGTTTTTTCGACTGATTCAGGGGGTAGGCGCCAGCGGAATTTCGGTCATGGCCCGGGTGCTGATCCGCGACAGTTTTCGCGGCGACCTGCTGGCCAAGGCATTGTCCTGGATATCGATTTCCTTTGTGGTGGCGCTGGGTATCGGCCAATACTTGGGGTCGATTATCCAAGTGGCGCTGGGTTGGCCGATGATCTTCTACTTGTTGGGCGGCGTAAGCCTGTTGATGGCGGTGGTGGTGGCCCGACTCACGTTCCCGGTGCTGGCAGCAGAGAACACACTGTCATCCGCCTGGACGAGCTACTGGCACATTCTGGGTCATCGGGCCTTCCTGTTGCCGGCCCTTGTCGGCGGCCTGGGTTACGGGGTGATCGTCGCATTCAACACCGCCGCGCCGTTGATTCTGCAAGGCCCCTTCAACTGGTCGGCAGTGGAATACGGATTGTTGGGTTGGCCGATCAGCGCGGCCTATTTTCTCGGGGCTGTGGCGGTCAATCGCTTTGTGCTGCGTACCGGTCAGCGCCAGCTGATGACGGCGGGCGTTGGGCTGGTACTGACCGGCAGCGCGGTCATGTTGCTCAGTAGCATCGCCGGTACGTCAATAGCGCTGCTGTTCTGGCTACCCTATTGTTTTGCGGTGTTTGGCCAGTCGTTGAATTACCCGATCAGCCTGTCCCTGGCCAACGAAGGTTCGCCGGTCGGCGGTGCTTATGCGATGGCATTGAGCGGTTTCATTCACCAACTGATGGCCGCCATTATCGGCGGTATCGCCAGCCTGATAGCGAGCCAGCAGGCATGGCCATTGTCGCTGCTATGCACCTTGCTGGCCGTGGGCGCGCTGCTTTGCGTAGTGCTCGCGCCCGGCCGTCGAACCACTTAAAACGCGCTGCGGAAAATCTCCTCGATCTGCCGCTGATCCGCCGCCCGTGGATTGGTCAGTCCACAGGCGTCTTTCAAGGCGTTGCTGGCCAGCACCGGGATGTCGTTGAGCTTGGCACCGAGCTCGCGTAAACCGGCGGGGATTTCCACGTCCCTGGCCAGGTTGCGAATGGCCGCGATCGCTGCCTGAGCGCCCTCTTCAGGGCTGAATCCGTGAATGTCGGCGCCCATCGCGCGGGCGACATCGGTCAGGCGGTCGGCGCAGACCAGCGCGTTGAAACTCTGCACGTGCGGTAGCAGCACCGCATTGCACACACCGTGGGGCAAGTCATAGAAACCGCCCAACTGGTGAGCCATCGCGTGAACGTAGCCGAGGGACGCATTGTTGAATGCCATACCGGCCAGGAACTGTGCGTAAGCCATGTTTTCCCGCGCGATCATGTCACTGCCGTCGCGTACGGCCAGGCGCAGGTTATTGCTGATCAAGGTGATGGCTTTGAGCGCACAGGCATCGGTAATCGGGTTGGCCGCCGTGGAGACGTAGGCTTCGATGGCGTGGGTCAGTGCGTCCATGCCGGTGGCGGCAGTCAGCCCTTTGGGCATGGCGACCATCAGCGCCGGGTCGTTGACCGACAGCAGCGGCGTGACGTTGCGATCGACGATGGCCATTTTCACGTGACGGGATTCGTCGGTGATGATGCAAAAACGGGTCATCTCGCTGGCAGTGCCGGCGGTGGTGTTGATCGCGATCAACGGCAACTGCGGTTTGGTTGACTGATCGACGCCTTCGTAGTCACGAATCGTCCCACCGTTTGTGGCGCACAAGGCGATGCCCTTGGCGCAGTCGTGAGGCGAACCGCCGCCCAGCGACACCACGAAATCACAACGACTTTCCTTGAGCAGACCCAGGCCAAGTTCGACGTTGGCAATGCTCGGATTCGGCTTGGCGCCGTCGAAGATCACCGAGTCGATGTCCTGGATCGCCAGTTTCTCGGCAATCATCGTCGCCACGCCAGCCTTGGCCAACCCGGTGTCGGTGACGATCAGTGCCTTGCGAAAACCATACTTGCGAATGGCGTCCATGGCTTCGTCGAGGCAACCGGTGCCCATGATGTTCACAGCGGGGATGAAAAACGTACTGCTCATGCGCGAGTCTCCTGGCTGAAGCCGAATCAACAGCACCGATCCGGCGGGTGCGCACAGGATCGACCCATTAGTCGTGCGGTAACTTGATCTGGCTCAAGTCCGGGTCGTGATAAAGTCGCCGTCCATCAGACCTTTTGCTTTGAGACAACGAACGCAATGACCGATTTCCAGGATGTCGATGCCCAACTTGAAGACTGGAACGCCTTGCGCACCACCGCCTCTTTCGGCGGCCTGCTGGTGGGTAACGGTGCCAGTCGTGCGGTATGGGACGACTTCGGCTACGACTCGCTGTTCGAAAACGCCCGCACCGTCGAAGAGAAGCCTCTGAGCCAATCAGAATTGAGCGTGTTCGAGGCGATGCAGACGCGCAGTTTCGAACAGGTGCTTGGGGCGCTGAAAACCACCAGCCGGGTCAACAAGGCCTTGGCCGTCAGCTCAGCGGCACCGCGCAATCGTTATTACGCGATCAAGGAAGCGCTGATCAATACCGTGCATGCGGTGCACATCCCTTGGCGGTTGGTGGTGCCCTCGACGCTGGCGACGATCAATCAGGAGTTGGGCAGCTATCGAACGGTGTTCACCACCAATTACGACTTGCTCAACTACTGGGCGATCCAGCACCGGCCTGAGGCTATTACCGATCTGTTCCAGGGCACCGAGCCGCGTTTTGACCTGAGCCTCACCACGACCGACAAAACCCGGCTGCTGTACCTGCACGGCGGCCTGCATCTGGTGCGCAATCAGGACGGCACGGCGCGTAAATTGATGTCGACCGAAGGTACGTTGCTGGGCAGTTTCGCCATCAACAATACGATCAAGACCCTCGACGATGTGCCACTGTTCGTCAACGAAGGCCCGACCCAGGACAAGCTCAAAACCATTCGCAGCTCCGATTACCTGTCGTTTTGCTACGACCAGTTACTGGGCCATGGCGATGGGCTGTGCATCTTCGGGCATGCCCTTGGCGAGCAGGACAGTCACATCATTCATGCATTGCGTCAGGCAAAGCCGAAGACAGCGGCGATCTCGATTTACCCGCGCAGCAAGGCGTTCATCCAGCACCAGAAGCGGCATTACACGAAGGTGTTTGAAGGGACGGGGGTGGAGCTGCGGTTTTTTGATTCGAAGACGCATGCGCTTGGTAGTCCGAAGCTGACTGTACCGGTCGAAGTTTAGCGGCGCCGCGGCCGGCCTCTTCGCGGGCAAGCCCGCTCCCACAGGGATTTGTTAACGCTGCCAAACCTATGTGGGAGCGGGCTTGCTCGCGAAGGGGGCTGAACATTCAACGAAGATGCTGAATGTCAGACCGCTTTCGCGAGCAAACCCGCTCCCACACTGGATGTGTATTGGACTTATCAAGCGGTGTGTTTAGAGCACTGGCAAGGTCTTGTCCTTGATCACCGTAGTCGGGCCGTTGGCCTTGACGCTGGCGATGCCTTTATCCCGCGCGGCATCCGATGAGTAGGATTCGCTGCTGCCGATGATCTGATGGTTGGCAGCCTTGAGGTTGAAGTAAGGATGACCATCCTTGGTGGTTTTTTTCTCGTAGCGTTCGTCCAGCGGACTGTTGGCCTGAACCGAGGCGATACCGCTGTCGGCCGCGCCGCGCGTGGTGTACAGCTCACTGGTCAGAATGGTTTCGGCGTTGGCCGCTTTCAATACAAACTTGAACTGACCGTTGCTGGTTTTGCTCACTTCGTACCATCCAGACATGCTTTTTCTCCTTGGCGATTGAGAGGTTTGCGCTTCAGAGTAAAGACCAAGTCAGGATTTCTGTCGCCTGTACCGACCCCTTCGCGAGCAGGCTCGCTCCCACAGTGGATTTGCGTACATCAATCCCTTGTGGGAGCGAGCCTGCTCGCGATGGCGCCAGCACAGTCACCCGACAATCTCGCTACTTCACCACCGCACGCACCACCGACAACTCAGGTGTCTGCACCCGTCTCTGGCTCAGGTATCGCATGCAGCTGACCCGCAAGAACGAGGCGAAATTCACCACTTCGCCGCGGTAGTCCATCACCTCTTCATAGAGCTTGGCGATCAACTGATTGGTGGTCATGCCGTCGACCTCGGCGATTTCGCTGAGGATGTCCCAGAACTGATTCTCCAGCCGCAGGGTGGTGACCACCCCGCAGATGCGCAGCGAGCGGGAGCGCGACTCGTAGAGAATCGGATCGGCCTTGACGTAGAGCTCGCACATGGACAGGTCCCTCGTTACAGCGTGATTTTGGTGCCCAGCAACCCAAGGAAACCGGCCAGCCAGCTCGGGTGCGCCGGCCAGGCTGGTGCAGTGGCCAGATTGCCTTGAACGTGACCTTCCGTCACCGGGATATCGATGAACGTGCCGCCAGCCAGGCGTACTTCCGGAGCGCACGCCGGGTAGGCGCTGCACTCGCGACCTTCGAGAATCCCTGCGGCGGCCAACAGTTGCGCACCGTGACACACGGCGGCGATCGGTTTGCCAGCTTTGTCGAACGCTCGCACCAGGTCCAGGACTTTTTCGTTCAGGCGCAGGTACTCCGGCGCACGACCGCCCGGCACCAGCAGCGCGTCGTAGTCCGCTGCATCTACCTTGGCGAAATCGAAGTTCAGGGCAAACAGGTGACCGGGTTTTTCGCTGTAGGTCTGGTCGCCTTCGAAGTCATGGATTGCCGTGCGCACGGTCTGGCCGGCGGTTTTGTCCGGGCAAACGGCATGCACCGTGTGGCCGACCATCAGCAGCGCCTGGAACGGCACCATCACTTCGTAGTCTTCGACGTAATCGCCGACCAGCATCAGAATTTTTTTAGCCGCCATGGGGAGGACTCCTCTGGAAAATGCGTGGGCATGCAGGAGTATTCAAGGTAGTCCTTATCCGGCGGGGTGGGTAATAACCAGTTACTACCTGATGGACCGCGTAATCGTTCATCGCGGGCAAGCCCGACTCCCACAGACACTGTGTTGTTCTTGAGGGCGATGCAAAACCTGTGGGAGCGTGGCTTGCCCGCGATGGCGGCCTCAAACTGTACGGATAACTCTGCACCTATCTGTAACAGAGCAACGCCTGCGGTTTATGGCTAGATAAAGAAACTTCCCGCCATCCTGAATTCTGGTCTCCCATCATGTCCTCGCGCGAAAACACCGGTATGGCCCTCGGCCTGCTCGGCGTTGTTATCTTCAGCCTGACCCTGCCCTTCACCCGGATCGTCGTGCAGGAACTCCATCCGCTGCTCAACGGCCTCGGCCGTGCGCTGTTTGCGGCAATTCCGGCAGCGCTGCTGTTGCTGTGGCACCGTGAAAAGTGGCCCACGTGGAAACAGGTCAAAGGTCTGACGCTGGTGATCGCGGGGGTCATCCTTGGTTTCCCGGTGCTGTCGGCCTGGGCCATGCAGACGTTGCCCGCCTCCCACGGCGCACTGGTCAACGGCTTGCAACCTCTGTGCGTGGCGCTGTATGCCGCGTGGCTGTCCCATGAACGTCCGTCGAAAGCCTTCTGGGCCTGCGCCGCGTTGGGCAGTGCGCTGGTGCTCGGTTATGCGCTGATCAGCGGTGCCGGCAGTATTCAGGCCGGTGATTTACTGATGCTCGGCGCGATTGCCGTAGGTGGGTTGGGTTATGCCGAAGGCGGCCGGTTGGCCAGGGAGATGGGTGGCTGGCAGGTGATCTGCTGGGCGCTGGTGCTGTCGACACCGCTGCTGATCGGTCCGGTGGTGTATCTGGCGCTGCAACACCAAGGCGATATTTCGGCCAAAACCTGGTGGGCCTTCGGTTACGTCTCGCTGTTTTCACAGTTCATCGGGTTCTTTGCCTGGTACGCCGGGCTGGCCATGGGCGGCATTGCCCGGGTCAGCCAGATCCAGTTGCTGCAGATCTTCTTCACCATCGCGTTTTCGGCGTTGTTCTTCGGTGAGCACGTCGAGCCGATTACCTGGCTGTTTGCCGCCGGGGTGATCGTGACGGTGATGTTGGGGCGCAAGACGGCAGTCAAATCAGATGTGGGAGCGGGCTTGCTCGCGAAGGGGGTTTAATATTCAACGAAGATGTTGAATGTCAAACCGCTTTCGCGAGCAAGCCCGCTCCCACAGGATCAGAGGTAACCATCAGCCCGCAGCAATGTTTCCAGGCAATGTTCGCTGATGTGGTAGAAATCCTTCAGTTCCTGGATCTTCACCAACAGCTGAGCCGGGTCCACCGGCTCGGCGCGTTTGACCGCCAGGATCATCTTGTTCTTGTTGGTGTGGTCCAGTGAGATGAACTCAAAAACCTTGGTCTCGTAACCACAAGCTTCCAGAAACAACGCACGCAAACTGTCGGTGACCATTTCCGCCTGCTGGCCCAGGTGCAGGCCGTATTGCAACATCGGCTTGAGCAGCGCCGGGCTCTGGATCTGCAGGCGGATCTGTTTGTGGCAGCACGGCGAGCACATGATGATCGAAGCGCCGG